>NZ_LWFT01000569.1:0-3105 GCF_001635105.1 Oleiphilus sp. HI0079 | reverse complement strand
TGGATTGATCAGGGAGCGATTCAAGCGCTTCCTATCGCGTCGGTCTCTACACGCAAACTTTCCGGCATGCTTGAGAACAAACTACGCGAGTGGGTTGCAGATAGAACGAATTGGCGGAAGATGCTCAAGCATGAAGTTGAGGAAATAGATTTATTGGCTGAGCGCGACAAGTTATTCGGCGAGATCAATAGCTATTTGTCGGAGCTTAAGAGCCAGTTCCCAGATGAGCAGATTGAATGGCTTGTGTCAGGGGAATTGTTCAACTTTTCTTATCCTCATCTCGCTTGGCCCGAAAAAGCGAAAACCTACAACTTGGATAAAACACCTGAAATCGAAGACACCTTAATGGCGATTAAGGGTCAATATCTTATTTTTGAACAAGCCTGCCTTAATATTCGAAAATATGGGGCTTACGAAGTTTCGCTTTATGCCTAAAAAAAGTCATAGAGCGTTTGTCTAAACAGGAACTTATTATGAAAGACGCAGCTGCGACAGTTACTTATCTAAAAGACTATCAGGTTCCAGCTTTTTGTATTGAGAGCGTTCATCTTACATTCCGTCTATATGAAGATGGCGCAGAAGTGACAAATGTCATGCGAGTGTTGCGCAAAGATAAGAAAGACCAAAGCGCTTTGCGTCTTGATGGCGAAGAGCTGCAACTTAGGTCTATTAAATTAGATGGCTCGTCGTTAGATGAAAGCTCGTATACCTTGAACGAATCCGAGCTTGTAATCGATGGATTACGCTCTGATCACACTCTAGAGGTCGTGACCTGGATTAAGCCTCAAGATAACAAGCGTTTGGAAGGCCTTTACAAGTCGTCGACGATGTTTTGCACGCAATGTGAAGCCGAAGGATTTCGTCGTATCACCTATTACCTTGACCGCCCCGATGTACTGTCGATTTTTACCACCCGGGTTGAGGCGGATCAGAAACTCTATCCTAACTTACTGTCTAACGGTAACTTGGTTGATTCTGGCGAGCTAGGCGAGGGAAGACATTTCGCCGAATGGAATGATCCATTTCCGAAACCTAGTTACTTGTTTGCTCTAGTTGCCGGCGATTTGCATTGTCAGCGAGACAGCTTTACCACGATGAGTGGCAAAGAGGTGCGCTTGGAGATATTTGTAGAGCACAAAAACGCCACTAAGTGTGATTATGCATTGGATGCGCTCAAGCGATCTATGCGCTGGGACGAGGAGGTCTACGGTCGCGAGTATGACCTCGACATCTTCATGATTGTGGCTGTTGATGATTTCAATATGGGTGCAATGGAAAATAAGGGGCTGAATATTTTCAACTCGTCGTGCGTACTCGCCAAGCCAGAAACGACGACAGATAACGCCTATCAGCGCATTGAAGCGATCGTGGCTCACGAATATTTTCACAACTGGTCGGGAAACCGAGTTACTTGTCGGGACTGGTTTCAGCTGAGCTTAAAAGAAGGTTTTACTGTCTTTCGTGACTCGGAATTTTCAGCGGATACAAACTCGCGTGTGGTAAAGCGAATTGAAGACGTCACCCTATTGAGGACGGCGCAGTTTGCCGAAGATGCTGGGCCAATGTCTCATCCGGTTCGTCCTGCGTCTTATATGGAGATTTCCAACTTTTATACTCTAACCGTATACGAGAAGGGAGCAGAAGTCGTTCGTATGTTACATACCTTACTGGGCCCGGACGACTTCCGTAAAGGATCGGACTTGTACTTTGATCGGCATGATGGACAGGCAGTGACGACAGATGATTTCGTCGCAGCGATGGAAGATGTTTCTGGTCGAGACTTGACGCAGTTTAAACGCTGGTATTCGCAAAGCGGTACTCCAGAAGTGACCGTTTCCAGTACGTATGATCCCAAAATGCAGACCTATACGCTTCATTTTAAGCAGACCTGTCCTGCGACTCCGCAACAGCCTGAAAAAGCACCGTTTTTGATTCCCATTGAGCTTGGCCTGCTGGACGAGAGTGGACAGGATATTCCTTTATCCTGTTTCGGTAATGAGACGAGCGCCGTATTTGAACTCTCGGGCGAGGAAGAAAGCTTGGTGTTTGAGGGAGTTACTAGCGAGCCGACGCCATCTCTATTGCGTGGTTTTTCGGCGCCTGTGAAGCTCTATTATGATTACGCTAGTTCGCAACTGCTGTTTTTGACTGAGAACGACAGCGATGGATTTAATCGCTGGGATGCTTCGCAGAAGATTGCCGTCAATGAGCTTCAGCGAATGACGAAGGCAATAGCCGATAAGGAGCCCGCGCAATTATCTTCTGCATTTGTCGAGGCTGTGAGGAAGATTGTGCGTAATGAGCAGCTTGATAAAGCGATGGTGTGCAAGCTGATGCAGTTGCCCAGTGCTTCTTATTTGATCGAGCTGTCCAGTGAGGCCGACGTTGATTCAATTTGTCGTGCGAGGGATCTTGCAAGAAAACAATTGAGCTTTGCGTTGCACTCTGAGCTCTACGAATGTTACAGCCGCAATGTTGCCGGCGAACAGGGCGGGTTGTCTTATGTCGATATGTCTAGGCGCGCTCTGAAGAATGTGTGTCTTGGAATGCTGAGTGCTAATGCAGATGAGGATTTTATTGCTTTGTGCCGCAAGCAGTATAGTGAAGCGGGGAACATGACAGATCAGCTTGGTGCGCTCGCAGCAATGATTGCTTCCGGTAATAAGCAGGACGCTGAAGATTTGCTCTTGCGTTTTTACGATCAATGGAGGGATGACGCTCAGGTTGTGGAGCTTTGGTTCTCTGTTCAGTCGGCAAGCTCTGAGTTTGCTGATTTGTCTCGAATCAAGTCCTTAATGGAGCACGAAGCGTTCGACTTTTTAAATCCGAATAAATTACGCTCGGTGGTCGGTGCTTTTGCTGGGCAAAATTTGAAGCATTTTCATGCTCTTGATGGCGAAGCATATGCATTCCTTGCAGATCAGATTATTAAGTTAGACGATCAGAACCCGCAGATTGCATCGCGTTTGGCGACGCCATTGACGCGCTGGAGGAAGTTTTCAGTGGCGAGGCAAACGCTGATGACCGAGCAGCTTCAGAGAATTCACGGTAAGGAGTCACTCTCAAAAGACTTGAGAGAAATCGTAGAAAAAAGTTTGCCTTAGC
>NZ_LWFT01000568.1:0-4390 GCF_001635105.1 Oleiphilus sp. HI0079 | reverse complement strand
TGGAAGGAGAGAACACCGAGACCACGCGGGTGTTATGCACCTTGCTACACGGAAACGAGCCCTCTGGAGCACGCGCAGTTTACGACTACTTGCACTCTGGCCAGCGGCCTTGTACCAACGCCGTCTTCATTCTCGCGTCCGTTGACGCCGCAACAACGCAGCCGTATTTTTCGAATCGAATGCTCCCAGGTAAACGAGATCTAAACCGCTGCTTCAAGCCCCCGTTTGAGGACGAACAAGGCCAGCTAGCAAAGGACATTCTTGGTTTAATCAACGAACTGCAACCCGAGTGCGTTGTCGATATGCACAACACCTCAGGCTCAGGTCCCGCTTTTGGTGTTGCGATAAAAGAAGACACTCTGCATATCGCCCTAACATCACTTTTTACAAACGACCTAATCGTCACAGATTTACGCTTAGGAGCCCTGATGGAACTGAGCGAGCAAGATGTGCCAACCGTAACGATCGAGTGCGGTGGCCCGAACGATCGATCATCAGAGATCATCGCTCAAGAGGGTTTACAACGACTTCTTTCCGCAACATCTATTTTTGAAGACACGGGCGAAAGCTACCCGGTAAAAATCTATCACAACCCGATTCGACTTGAGACGATCGGTGACGCAGAGGTTGCATATGGCAAGATGACTAGCGGAGCAGTGATCACCCTCCCCGAACAGGCAGAAAAGTTTAACTACGGCACATTGACGCAAGACGAATGCATCGGTAATTTGTCCGCGTCGGGTTTTATCTCGCTTTCTGCGAAAGATCACAACGGTAAGGAGCGCCTGGCCGAGTTCTTCGAGGAGCGTGATGGCGGCCTGTATCCAAAACACCCTTTGAAAGTATTTATGGTCACAAACAATCCTTTTATCGCGCGTACGGATTGTCTGTTTTATTTTATCGGAGAATAGAACACGTTCTCTTGAGAGTATGATGTGATCTCGGCAACCATTTTCATACTTAATGTTGATAAATCAGAAATAGGCAGCTTGCTACAACGCTCACTCTTTTGGCTCAAGGCGCTTCATCGGCTATGCGAATTCCAAACATTTATACCGAAACATCTCTGACCGTAAACTCTGAGACCGAGCTTGACTCGAATGCCGCACAACACATCGCTAAAGTTCTGCGCATGAAAAAAGGCTTCAAACTGAAACTCTTTAACGGGGATGGTTACTACTATGATGCGGAGCTATCTCTTGTTGAACGTCGCACAGTGCATGCAAAAATAGCAGGACGTGAGCACTGCGATTCAGAGTCGAACCTAGATACACAACTGGCAATTGTCATGTCACGCGGCGACCGCATGGACTATGCGATTCAAAAGGCGACAGAGCTTGGCGTTAATCAAATAACCCCTTTGATCAGCGAGCGCTGTGAGGTAAAACTCGATGAAGGTCGTGAGGAAAAACGCATAAAGCGTTGGCAACACGTGGCTATTAGCGCGTGCGAGCAATGCGGCCGGGCAACGGTTCCACGGATCAACCCAGTGCTAGAGCTTGAAGAATTTCTAAGCCAACCAAAAGACCCTGACGTGTTGCCTCTTGTTCTTCATCACAGAGATACTCAAGACCTGGCGCATATTGAACCTAAACCCGTAAAAGTGCTCTTACTGATAGGCCCCGAGGGCGGTTTAACGTCCGAAGAAATCGTTTGTGCACAACGTCAAGGCTTTAAAGCGTGTACGCTCGGCCCACGAGTGTTTAGAACCGAGACTGCACCTGTCGCTGCTCTTGCGGTACTGCAATGGCTATGGGGCGACTTTCAATAGTGTAAAAGAACGCTTAGGCAAGGCACATCCAATTTGCTGTAAACTCGGTAGTTACTTAATCATCCCAATATTTTATTCGACGAAACAGGTTTCTTAATGGCCTTCAAAGTACTAGGTAAATGGCGTTATCCGATTCTTATCGCAGCGCTCACCGTCATCATTATCGCACTGCTCATGGTAACCAAGCCGGAGGCGCCAACACAACCAAGCACGGAAAAGTCTTGGCAAGTGAGTGCCGTCTCTGCTGAGCGCATCAATGCTAACCCTGAGGTAGAGCTCTATGCCCGCACGGAATCTCCTCATGAAGCAAAACTCAGTACGACAGTAGCCAGTGATGTCACAGCGCTCCATGCCTTACCCGGACAAAGTGTTAAAAAAGGCGATGTGATCATTGAACTTGATGACACAGACGCGCAGATTGCCTTAATGCAAGCCGAAGCGGATTTAGTCGAGTTTTATGCTGTTATTGAGTCTGAGCACATCCGGTACGAGACCGATCAGCGTGCATTAAAAAGCGAGCAACGCATGCTAAAAATTGCACAAGACGCGCTCGCAAGACAAGCTAAATTGCAGGAGTCCAACCTGGTTGCCAAAGAGCGATCGGATAATGCGGAATCCGCACTGGCACAAAGCGAACTGATGATTGCAGCGCGAGAGCAAAGCATCAAAGACCATCCATCTCGACTCAAAAAACTCAATGCGGGATTAAAGCGAACCAAAGCACGCCTCCAAGCGGCACAACGAGATCTGGAGAAAACGCAAGTCAAAGCGCCATTTGATGCGCACATTACCGCCGTGCTTGTGGCGCCCGGAGATCGAGTACAACCCGGGCAAAACCTAGTAGAGCTCTTTGATCACAATCGTGTCGAATTACGTGTGCAGATACCAAACAACCTTGTTGATGATGTTGAATCCGCCCTGACAAACGAGGGAGAAGTCACTGCTCGCGGCAACGGTCATCAGTTTAAGGTGGCACGTTTGTCCCTCGCGAGTAGTCAGCAACATGGCGGACGCGATGCCTGGTTGGTTCCGGTCGACCCAGATCTCTCGTTACCACTGAACAAGAGCTTGCGCGTCATCCTCGAGCTTCCGGCGCAACAAAACCTGATCGCCTTACCTATTTCGTCAATCTACGGCACTGATCGCGTATTTCGGATTCGTGACGAGCGCCTAGAATCGCTTGTCGTTCAACCAATCGGCTATCAGTACCAAGACGGCGCACAAGACAAGGTCTTGGTAAGTTCGGATACGATCAATGATGGCGATCAAATCATCACAACGCAGCTTCCAAAGGCCATCAATGGCCTGAAAGTCACGTTACAAGGCAGCACCAAATGACCATGGATAACGGTAAACATCGTGAGGATTTACTAGGTCGGTTCGCCAAACACCGAGTAGCCGCGAACCTGCTCATGTTGATTATCCTCATTGCTGGTGCAGTTTCGCTCACTCGGTTGAATACACAGTTTCTGCCTACCTTCGAACCAGACTACATTACAGTGCGCGTCATCTGGCCGGGGGCGAGTGCCGAAGATGTTGCGCGCTCGATTGTCACGCCTCTCGAGCAAGAGCTACGCTCACTCGACTACGTGAAAGAAATGAAATCGACGTCGTATCAAAGCAGCGCCGTGATCAGCCTTGAATACGACGAAGGCACAGATATGGGCCTTGCACTTGATCAAGTAAAAGAACACGTGTCACTCGTGCGCAACCTGCCGTCGGACTCAGAAGAGCCGGAGATTTCTAAGGTTGTTCTCAATGAAGATGTTGCCACATTAATACTTTCTGCAGATGCACCTCTCAGCGAATTGCGGGGCATAGCCTACGATTTCGAACGAGACCTGTTAGCTCGCGGAATTTCGAAGGTAGACCTGATCGGCGTACCTGAACAAGAAATTGCGATCCAAGTCTCGACACTCGACATAGATCGGCTTGGCGAGTCGCTCCCAGCCCTTGGGCAAGCCGTTGTGAGTGCGAGCCAGGATATCCCTGCCGGCACTTCCGCTAAAGATGAAGTTGCGCGCGAGCTACGGAGCGTTGAACAACGGCGTGATGCTGAAGGGTTTAATGACCTTACGATTCTTACTGCACGAACTGGGGAGCGTCTGCGCCTCGGAGACGTCGCGAATATCGAGCGTCGAAACAAAGAAAAACAAGTTGAGGTTTTTTATAAAGACCGTCCCGCCGTTCTCTTACGGATACTGCGTACGCCAAGTTCAGACACACTCAAAGCAGCCGAAACATTTAATACTTGGCTGAGTGAAGTGCGCGAGACTCTGCCCCCCACGATGTACCTAGACTCGTATAACGAAGCCTATGTTCTGATAGAAGATCGCATAAACCTGCTCATCAAAAATGGTTTAGGCGGATTGATTTTAGTTGTCGCGATTCTGTTTATCCTGCTAAACGGTCGCGTTGCTTTCTGGGTGACGGTGGGTATTCCTGTGTCCTTCGCGGGAACGCTAGCCGTGATGTATGCTCTCGGCGGCAGCATTAATATGGTGAGTATGTTTGCCTTAATCATGGCGCTGGGGATCATCGTTGATGATGCCATCGTCGTCGGTGAAGACGCCCTCACCCACTTTCAACGAGGTGAAGGGGCGTTACAGGCAGCAGAAG
>NZ_LWFT01000567.1:0-1406 GCF_001635105.1 Oleiphilus sp. HI0079 | reverse complement strand
CGGTGTTCTTTAGGCAAGGCAAATTTATGCTTTGAGATCGTCCACATAGGCTGTTCAAGCTCTGTCAGTGCAAACGCGCACCACTGATCATACTGAGCTCGGCGAAAAGGACTTAAGGTGGGAATCAGCTCCGCCTCTGGTTTCAAAGCACAAAGGTAATTGAGTATCGCAAGCGATTCGGTGATGATTCCGCCTTCGGTCCTCAACGCTGGAAGCTTTCCTGCCGGATTTATTTCTAGAAATTCAGGCGTTCTTGCTTCAGCTTTTAAAAGGTCAATATAGTGGTATTGATAATCCAGCCCCAGCTCCTCAAGAAGCCATGTAGCGCGCAGTGCTCGAGTATTTGGATATCCGTATAAGATTAAGCTCACAGCAAGATCCTCGTTATTATTTGTTTTGCCGAGCTTTAGATTACTTTGATCTAACCCAAGGAAGCAATACGTAAGCATTTGCGGCAAGATACTTGTCTCAATCGCTCGCACCACATCGCTCAACGCGTATAATGAATTGATAACTTAGTGGACTTCTTAAAATGCATTTCAAGCACCTCAGTTGCGATGAACTCGCGCAGTGGTTGGGCGAGAAACCCAACGACCTCAACATCATTGATATTCGAGACCGGGTTTCCTATTCCCAAGGACATATCGAGGGGGCCGTGCATGTTGATAACTCAAACGTCACACACTACCTTGAGTCCACAGACCTTAAAAAGCCACTCATTGTTTGCTGCTACCATGGCAACTCTAGCCAGAGCGCGGCAGAGTATTTTTTTGAACAAGGGTTTGAAGAAACCTACAGCCTCGATGGCGGGTTTGAAGAATGGCGAACAAAGCCATACTCACGTTGAGCCGAAAAATAAGCTCTTCGTTAATCGAAACATCACTAATCAAAGAACAGATCCAAGGAACAAACTATGCCTGACGCACTCGTAAACGGATCCGCCGACTCTAAAATCATCCTCGTTAGGAAGGAGTCGTTCGAGCAATGGAGCGAAACGCAACCCGAACAGCTTCAGCAGTGGTTCAAAGCAAACAATTATAAGGGCAAAGGTGTGCTGATCCTGCCAAGCTCCGAAGCCCAATCTACACAGGCAGTTTACGGCCTAAGCGACCTTAATGATTTTTTTCTCGCTGGCGATCTACCGACCCAACTACCCGAAAACACCTATCAAGCAGACTTTTCAGCGCTGGAGAATGACAGCTCGATCGATCAAGAACTTTCGAACCTGTTGCAGTTTCGGTTTGCTGTTAGCTGGGGCTTGGCGTCCTATCAGTTCGAGCAGTACAAAAAAGCCGATGCGACCGTTGCAAAACTTGCCATTAGTGACGAATCGATGTTGAGTGAAGTTACCAATGTCGTAGATGCAATATCGCTCACAAGAGATCTGATTAACACGCCAGCCAATG
>NZ_LWFT01000566.1:0-1805 GCF_001635105.1 Oleiphilus sp. HI0079 | reverse complement strand
AGCCGTCTTCTTGCGAACGCTTTACATATTGATCATCAAAATGCTCTTTAAGCCAACGACCACTGGACTTTGAACGCGCCATACAATAGCTCTTCTATAATATTTGCAGTTTTAAATTATTGACTTTGGTTTCGCGCAATGACGGAGTACACTTGCGCCCAGATACTAATAGGACAATCTCATGACAACACTCAACGCTGCAGAGAAAAAACAAATGCGAGCCATCGCTCACAACCTTAACCCCGTCATTATAGTGGGTGATAAAGGCATCAGCGAGGGTTTGCTTGAAGAGTTGGACCGAGCTCTTGAGCAACATGAGCTAATCAAGGTCAAACTTAGCTCAAACGACCGCGACTTTCGCGAACAAGCGGTGAACGAGTTATGCGAAAGCAGCAAAGCTCAACTCGTTCAGGTCATCGGTAAAATCGCGATCCTTTTACGTCGAAGCAAGAAGCCAAATCCAAAGCTGTCGAATCTACTTCGCTCTTAACACGCCCAAGCAAAACAAAAAAAGCGCCTCTAGGGCGCTTTTTTTCAACGAGCAAACATTAAATGTGTGCTACTTCATCAATCTCATACTCGACAATGCCGTCCGGAACCTGAACTCCAGCAATATCACCCTCATTCTTACCGATAAGAGCACGTGCAATAGGCGACGATACCGAAATTTTACCTGCCTTTATGTCAGCTTCATCATCACCGACAATTTGGTACTTTACTTCTGCGTCGTCGTCCATACGTATCAACGTAATGGTAGAACCAAAGATAACGCGACCACTTGGCTCAATGGCAGTCACATCGATCACTTGGGCATTTGAAAGCTTACCCTCAATCTCCTGAATACGACCTTCTATGAAGCTCTGCTGCTCGCGTGCAGCATGATACTCAGCATTTTCTTTCAGATCGCCATGCTCCCGCGCATCTGCAATGGCCTCAATGACACGAGGCCGCGCTTCCGTTTTAAGTTCTGTTAGCTCTTCGCGCAAGGCTTTTTCGCCCTGCACGGTCATCGGAATACGATTCATAGTTTCCCTAGTTATTTATCTGTTCGCTATGGGTTAATGTAGATCTTGCAATCTTCGTACTGTCTCGTTGGAACCAAAACGCATTGCTCGCGCAATCGCCTCGCCACCGGCTAAAGTCGTACTATACGCAATCTTCTTCTGAAGTGCAGAATGGCGAATATGCGAAGAGTCCTTGATAGCCTGACGCCCTTCCGTTGTATTCACAATCAGGGTGATTTCACCATTCTTGATAACATCAACAACATGCGGACGGCCCTCAAGTACCTTGTTCACCACCTCGACTTCGATTCCTGCATCCTGAATTGCTTTTGCAGTTCCGCGAGTTGCAACAATTTTATAGCCCCCATCCACGAGAAGGCGCGCAACATCAACAACACCGTCCTTGTCGACATCCCGAACACTCAAGAAAGCCTTACCAGAGCTTGGTAAGATCTCACCTGTCGCAATAAAGCCTTTCGCAAACGCTTCATCGAAGGTATCACCAACTCCCATTACCTCTCCAGTTGACTTCATTTCTGGGCCCAAAATAGGGTCAACCGCCGGGAATTTCTTAAACGGGAAAACGGACTCTTTAACGCTGTAATGCTCCGGAATAATTTCTTCTGTAAAGCCAAGCTCCTCAAGGGACTTGCCAGCCATCACTCGCGCTGCAATTTTCGCTAAGGACGTTCCAATCGCCTTGGACACAAAGGGCACAGTACGAGAGGCGCGTGGATTTACCTCAATCACGTAAATCATCTCATCCTGATACGCTAGCTGCACATTCATCAAGCCAACAAC
>NZ_LWFT01000565.1:0-3933 GCF_001635105.1 Oleiphilus sp. HI0079 | reverse complement strand
TTTTGCTATCCGCAGAGAGGGTGGTCGTGGTTACGCCCCGATGCAGCCAAGTGTGACAGATTTCCACCTACAAGCGTTCGAATTGCCGCAGTATCAAGCGGATTTCTACAGAAAAGGTATTGATCTAAAGCTGTGTGCTTACCAATTAAGCGAGCAGCCGAATCTAGCTGGCATTAAGCACATGAATCGTCTCGACCAAGTCCTTGCAGCCAGAGAGCTTGGTGATGCGCCTGAAGGTTTGATGTTAGATCAGCATCAGCGCGTTATTGAGGGAACGAAGTCGAATCTGGTCGTTTTTTCGGGTGGTCGTCTCTTAACGCCAGAAATAAAGACTTGTGGTATTCGCGGCACCTTATTAAGTGCCCTGCTTGCCGGAGAGCTAGATGCACTTCCGTTATCTGAACAGTCATTAACGCTAGACGATATGTATGCTGCGGACGGACTAGCGATGATCAATAGTGTATTTGGCATATGGCCGGTTGCTCAGTTCGGACAAGCGAAATATTCGATTGTTCCTCAATGCAGAGAGCTAATGTCGAGGGTTAAGGAGCGGTTTGGGTTTCGTTATGAAGTTGATTAAATTTTTGGTGGCCGGAGCAATGCTTTCAGGCTTAATGTTGGTTGCTGCTGTGCTGGCTTACCTCCGATATATTGAGAAGCCCTTACCCATTTCTTCCCCCTTTGTTTACGAGCTAAAAAGCGGAGTCTCTTCTAACCGCGTTATTCAAGATTTTCATCAGCTCGGTATTATTCAATATGAAGAAATAGCCAAGGTGTATCTGCGCCACAAAAATCTTGGGGCCAGCTTAAAGGCTGGTGAGTTTGAGATTGAGCCAGGCTTGAGTTTGGCGGGGTTGTTCACCCTGCTTAGCTCGAATAATCAGGTGCGTTATAAGATCTCTTTGATTGAGGGATCGACATTTCGAGAAGCGCGCGCTGTGTTAGCGGCGGATAAACGGCTTAAACATGTCACTGATGATCTGAGTGATAAGCAGGTTTTGGCGAAACTTCAGGCTGATATAGGTGGATCTCAAAAGAGTGCTGAAGCAAGTTCTAACAAGGCGTCGTTAAATGGGCAGGTACCGGAAAAAACACAGCTTCTATTTTCTCATCCTGAAGGGAGTATTTACCCTGATACGTATTTCTTTCATCGAGGGGAGACCGATCTTTCCATTCTTCGGCGCGCGCACGATCGATTAAAAGCGGTTCTTATGGACGAGTGGGCAAAACGTAAGCCTAAGCTTCCATTGGCGAATGCGTATGAGGCGTTGATTTTGGCTTCGATCGTAGAGAAAGAGACTGGCAAGCCGAGTGAGCGAGAGGAGATTGCGGGTGTATTTATACGCAGATTGAATAAAAAGATGCGATTGCAGACTGATCCCACTGTGATCTATGGGCTGGGTGACCGTTATAAAGGTAATATTACGCGTAAACATCTGCGCGAGCTTACCCCTTACAATACATATAGAATCAATGGATTACCGCCTACGCCAATCGCGCTCGCTGGGCGAGACGCGATTTTTGCGGCGTTAAATCCAAAGCCCGGAAAGAGTTTATATTTTGTGGCAAAAGGCGATGGTTCGCATGCCTTTTCTGAAACCATAGAGCAGCACAATAAGGCCGTCAGGCAGTATCAATTGCGTCGTCGAAGTGATTACCGGTCAACGGTCGAATAAGAAGCTGCGTTCAAGCGCGGATCAAAGAGTAAAACTATGCGTGGAAAGTTTATTACGGTAGAAGGCGGCGAAGGTGTCGGTAAATCCAGCAACATCGAGTTCATTGCAAGCACGTTAAGAGCGAAAGGTATTGATTGCATTGTTACCCGAGAGCCTGGTGGCACCCCCTTAGCCGAAGAGATTCGGGAAGTATTGATACAGCGCAGGGACGAGACCGTGCATCCTGATACCGAGCTCTTACTCATGTTTGCTGCGAGGGCGCAGCATCTCAATGAGAAGATTTTGCCCGCGCTTGAGCGGGGCGTCTGGGTGGTATGCGATCGATTCACTGATGCTACTTTTGCCTACCAGAGTGGTGGTCGTCAGCTGCCGAGTGACAAAGTGTCTAACCTTGAAACCTTCGTTCAAGGGGCGCTTCGACCGGATGTGACGCTGCTTTTAGATGCTCCGATTGAGGTTGGTATGGCGCGCGCTAGTAAACGCGCCGAACTGGACCGTTTCGAAGAAGAGAAAGTAGAGTTTTTTAGTCGTGTTCGCACGACCTATTTGGAGCGCGCAAAGAAAGACCCGAAACGTTTTATCGTGCTTGATGCCAGTCTCGAGCTTGAGCAAGTGCAGGAGCATTTGGCGCAAGCTTTAGACGCTATTATCTAAACTCAGGTTAGAAAGAAGATGTTTTTACTATGAACTTTGGCAGCGATAATCAGAGCGGCGCTTCAGAAAAAATCCTTCAAGCAATTGTTGCAGCGAATTCAGGGGCAGAATCTAGTTATGGAACTGATCGATGGACGCAGCAGGCTGAGGAGAAGCTTGCGGAATTTTTCGAAACCGAAGTTCAGGTTTATTTTGTCGCGTCTGGAACTGCGGCTAACTGTTTAGCGCTGTCTTCTCTCGTAAGCCCTTGGGAGCTGATTGTTTGCCATTCTCACGCCCATATTCTTAATGATGAGCTAAGTGCTCCAGAATTCTATACCGGCGGTGCTCGTCTGCTTGGGCTAGACCTTGATAAGCCAAAACTCTCAGAGAGCGGGTTAAGACAGTATCTTGAGCGGTTTGACGGTCATGACCCTCACACATCTACTCCCAGAGCGCTAAGTCTGACCCAGCTTAGCGAAACTGGATCAGCCTATAGTCTCGATGAGCTGAGTGCTTTAACTCAACTTGCCAAAGCGTATGATATGCGCGTCCATATGGATGGAGCACGTTTCGCGAACGCATTGGTAGGGCTTGGCTGTACACCCGCAGAAATGACGTGGAAGCTAGGAGTGGATGTGCTTTGTTTGGGTGCAAGTAAGAACGGCGCGCTGGCCGCAGAGGCCGTTGTTTTCTTCGATAAGAGCTTGGCGAAAGATTTTGAATTCCGTAGAAAGCGAGCGGGGCACTTGTTGTCAAAAGGGCGCTTACTCGGCTCGCAGTTTTGTGCGTGGCTAGAGGCTGATCACTGGCGCGGGCTGGCAGAAAAAAGCAATGCAGCAGCGCGACGTATTATGACGGGTATCGAGGCCAGCGCATTTGCGGAAGTCATCTGGCCAGTTGATGGTAATGAGGTGTTTGCCCTTATCGACAATCAAAAGATAAAAGAGCTCCGTGATGCCGGAGCGATATTTGGGGAATGGCCTGAGCGTTTTCTTTCTAAGGGTATCGCTCGAGAAAACGCAACGCTGGTGCGTTTAGTATCCTCTTTCAATACCACGGATCAAGAGCTAGAGCAGTTTCTGGATATTCTGTCTTAGGCTTTGCTGGTGCTAGCTGCTCACATTGAGCAGCCAGGCAACGACAAACACCTGTGGCAGCGTCAGCAAGGGTAAAAACAGCGCCGTTTTCCAGGAGCTGGTTGTTTCTTTTATCACCATGATCTCGGTGTAGTCCGTTGCCACGCCGCCCATCAAAAAAGCAAAGCTGTTGCCCGGAGCGTTGGCTCTGGTCATTAAGTCTGCCGCGATGGGCGTTGATCCTTCTGAACATACCTCAATAATGGTTGCCGCGATTAATGTCGCGATCAGTCCGAATATCGTTGGGCCAAAATAATTCTGGAAGTCCTCCAAGCTAACAAAGGCACGAATCGCCGATGCGAGTAATACACCAAATAGTAGCCACTTAAGTATAATACGTGCGCCGCTCATCCCGCCCCTAGTTATGCGAGACAGCAGCTGTCGGTCCCAGTGCACGTTTGCTAGCTGCCTTTTCGCTTCGGGCCAAAACTCAAAGTTGCCGTCGATTTCATGTTTGTTTGGGTTGGGTGGGAGGGTGCCATTCT
>NZ_LWFT01000564.1:0-4333 GCF_001635105.1 Oleiphilus sp. HI0079 | reverse complement strand
ATTTGGATCGACAGCGCCAGTTGGGACGATGGAACCAGATAGATCGCCATCGGCTGCATCGGAGGCGGTCGCGCCAGGATCAGTAAATGGCGTTTGCAGTTCATGCAGGATCGGGTTGCTGCCCAGTAGGGTAATGGTCGGCGCGCCGGTATCGACGACGTTCACAGTACGTGTCACGGTCGCCGCCGCATTGCCCGACGAGTCTTGCACGTTGTAAGTAAGCGAATACGTGCCAATGACGCTGGCATTGACGCTGCCAGTCACGCCAATGTTACCGGTGATAACACCATCGATGTTATCGGAAGCGGTTGCGCCGGCATCGGTGTAAACCGTGCCTACCTCGTGATCGACAGGATCAGAACCAAGTAGCGTGATGACTGGGATGGTCGTGTCGACCACATTGACGGTGCGCGTAACTTGCGTTGCGGCATTGCCTGCGGCGTCAGATACATCGTAAGTTAGGATGTATGTGCCTTGTGTATTTGAATCGACTGTGCCGCTTTCGTTAATCGCGAGCGTCAAATCGCCATCGATGATATCTACCGCTGTTGCGCCTGAATCTGTATATGCGGTGCCTTGCTCGTGTTGTACCGTAGCGGCGCCATTTAGAGAAATGACGGGGGCCGTGCGGTCAGCCACGATGACTGTTCGAGTTAAAGTCGGCGCTGGGTTTCCTTGCGAGTCGGAAATATCATAGGTGAGGGTATAGGTGCCTGCAGTATTCTCGTCAACGGATCCTGTTGCCGTCACGCTGCCCAAATCGCCATCGGCGTCATCAGAAGCGGTCGCGCCAGGATCAGTAAATGGCGTTTGCAGTTCATGCAGAATCGGGTTATCGCCAAGCAATGTGATGGTCGGTGTTCCTGTGTCGACTACATTTACAGTGCGTGTCACGGTGGTGGCTGCGTTACCGGATAGATCGGTGACGTTATAGGTAAGCGTGTAGCTCCCAACGAGCCCTGCATTGACGCTGCCCGTAACACCAATTCGTGATGTAATATCGTTATCAATATTGTCGTTGGCCGTCGCACCAGGGTCGTTGAAAATGGTCGCAACCTCATGCTGGAGAGGGTTGTCGCCCAAAATTGTGATGGTTGGAATGGTTCGATCTGCTACCTGGACAAGTCGTGTGACGACCGAAGAGGGGTTGCCTGAAGCATCAACGACTGAGTAGGTGAGGATATAGTCCCCAGCAACATTGGTGTTAACGGTGTCTCCCCCGACAGTAATAATGCCTGTAAGGTCGCCGTCTATGTTATCTGACGCAGTAGCGCCGGCATCGGTATAAACCGTTCCCAATTCGTGTTCTACAATTGGGCTGCCTAACAAGGTAACTAGCGGGGGCGTTGTGTCAGCAACGTTAACTGTGCGAGTTTGTGTCGGCGCAGCATTACCTGCGGCGTCTGCGATGTCATACGTTACGATGTAGGTTCCAGTGAGGAAACCATCTACTGTATCTCCTGCGATAGCAATTGCGCCAGAGAGATCTCCGTCTATTGCATCAATCGCTGTAGCCCCTTGTTCCGTATATGCAGCGCCAAGCTCATGCTCCAAAGGATTGTCGCCAATAATGGATAAAACGGGTGCTGTTCTGTCGGCGACATTAATAGTGCGGGTTTGCGCTACTGCGGCATTCCCGGCCGCATCAGTTACGTTGTATGTTAGGGTATAAATGCCTGTCGTATCTGGATCGACGCTTCCTGTAATGATGACGCTTCCGGTCAGATCTTCACCTGGTACGTCGCTTGCGCTGTAACCTGGGTCGGAAAAAGGTTGTTCAAGCTCGTGGTCAATGTCTGTCGCACCAAATAAGGTTATCTCGGGTGCGGTTGTATCTTGAACCTGAACAGTGCGAGTCACTGTGGTTGCCGCATTGCCTGCCACGTCTGAAACGTTATACGTTAAGACATACGTTCCGGTTAGGTTTGTCGACACCGAGCCTGCAATTGCGACGCTGCCGCTTATGTCTCCATCAATGTTGTCAGTCGCAGTCGCGCCGGATTCAATGTAGGTATCACCCTTTTCAAGTGTTAATGGGCTTGTGCCGAGCAAGGTGATTGACGGTTTTGTCGTATCTTGAACGACAACTGTACGAGTTACAGTTATCGCAGTGTTGCCGGTAGCATCTGTAACATCGTAGTCAAGGGAGTAGGTACCTGCTACCGCAGAGTTGACCGAGCCTGTAATGGTTAGGTTGTTGCTGATGTCTCCATCTCGTGCATCAATTGCTACGGCGCCAGGTTCGGTGTAGCTGGATCCCTGTTCAACGTATAGCGGGTTGTCGCCATTTAAAGTAATAACGGGTGGGATGACGTCGACTTCAAGCACGTACACAGTTCGGGTGATTGGGTCAGCGGCATTACCAGCAGAGTCAATTACGTTGTAGGTTATTAATGTGCCTTCTGCAGGGCCGGGAACCGATGTATCTATTAATGTAGGTACATTAAGAATATCTGGCACTGCAGTAACGCTGCTTGAGATATCGCCGTCTTCTTCGTCAGTAGCTATCACGCCAGGGTCTGAATAGCTGTCCCCAACGATGAGTGTTACATCTTCGCCTACGAGAGTTAAAATCGGCTTTTTGTCATTTCCTGACTCGCTAATTTCAACGCTCAGGGGAACCCCTGATGCGAAATCGGCAAACAAAAAGCAGCCATCTCTATCGGTGGCTGTTGACTGATCGCTTTGTGCTGCTTGGCTAAGCAAGACATCCCCATCGATGCCAATGCCATTTTTTTCTACGCAACCCATAATGCCGAACGGCGTTATGCCGCTGTCAACTTTATGAATGCTCGAAGCGCTATCGTTGTCTCGGTTAGTCACCCATAAGAACTGGCCATCCCATGCTAGGCCGAGAGGATCATTGAGAAAAGACGGGTTCTCTAGATAGGTGAGTATGTCGCCGTTGGCCGGATTAATGCGGTAAATTCGTTGCTCTTCTCGTTCCGTTACCCACAGCGCGATCCCGTCCCAAGCGATTCCGAATGGTCGTGCGCAGAATTGGACATTGTCATAGGGTTGCGATCCACAAGCCGGAAGTGTCGATGGGCCTGGTATGGTGTCAATAACCGAGCCATCTTCTGGAAGTACTTTGTTGATGGTGTTCGACTGCCAGTCGACGATCCAAAAATGGGTGCCGTCAAATGTCATTCCTAGTGGTGAAGGGAATGGCATGGTGTCCAGGGTGTTTTCTGTTTCTAGATTATCCCCGTCGACGGGATCTAACTTAACAATATCGTCCGTAACAGGGCTGGCATTCCAGAAGAAGTTGCGAGCGAAGGTCAAAGAGCCGCCGCCTCGACACGTGGCCTGGTTGTCGCAAAATGGCAGTCCATTAGGAATGTTGTCTGGAATTGGAATGTTGAAGTCGCTGTCGCCTGGGTTGTTAAGAACGGTAACTTCATCTTCATCAAAAACCGTCTCGGGATACACGCGATAGATGCGATCGCTCCAAACATCGACTACCCATAAGTAACCGTTGTAGGTGGCGATACCCTGATATCCGGTAGGTGACGGCACGCCTGTCGCTTCGGAGTTGGAAATGGTCAGTGTTTCGAGTACGTCGCCGGGTGCGCCATAAATGTTAGTAGCCCCGAGCATTGATAGTGTTAGTAGGACTAATGTGCGCGCGGCGAGTCGAAGCTTGTTAAGTGTTTGCATAGGCACGAAAACTGAAACCATTTGTAATGAAGTTAGGTTGATCGTTGCGTGATCAAATAAAAGTTGGCGAAGTGTAATTGAGTGCTGCTTTGAGTACTGCTAACTGGTGCGCAATACAACGGCGAAACTATAAACAACCGTCAAATGTATTACGATTTTGCCAACTCCCTTCGAGCTCGAAGTCTCGAAGAAGAAAATTTAAATTAAGGCTTGCGCATCAGGGCGAGATATTTATAATGCGCGCTCGCTTTGAGAGACGGCCGGCAAGGGTTGAACGAAAAGCGAACACGAGCCGGGTTAGCGGAAATATTGGCTATATAAGTACCTGGTTTTGTTGATGACTTTTTGCTGATTTATTGGCTTCAAAAAATAAATCAGAAACTTCAAAAAAGTCGTTGACAAGAATGTGAGGCTCTGTAGAATACGCGCCTCGCTTGAGGGAACGAAGCAGTTCGTCAAGCACCGATCTTTAAAAATTAACCAAGCAATTCGTGTGGGCGCTGACTGAGATGATGTCACGTTAAAGCTTTGAAGTTCTTAGGAATTTCTAGCTATTAAGAGATTATCAAGTCAACGTTCTGTGAATTCATTTATTGTAAACAGTAATTGTTTTATACAGTAGTTTTACTTGAGCAAAATTTAGATTCCTTTTGGAATCACTTGAGAGATTAAA
>NZ_LWFT01000563.1:0-3278 GCF_001635105.1 Oleiphilus sp. HI0079 | reverse complement strand
TGTCATGGAACGCCTTGCGTACCATCAAGGCTACATGTCAGTGAAGTCGCTATTTGTTCAATTTTTAGCGGGATTTCTTACGATTGCCAGCGGGCAATCTTCAGGACGAGAGGGGCCAGCGGTGCATCTTGGCTCTGCAGCCGCGAGTATTATGGGGCAGTACTTTAAGCTTCCGAACAACAGCATTCGGATCTTGATAGCCTGCGGTTGCGCGGCTGCCATTTCAGCGTCATTCAACACTCCCATTGCTGGCGTTATCTTTGCGATGGAAGTGGTACTTATGGAGTATAGCCTGATTGGTTTTACACCCATTATTATTGCCTCGGTCACGGCAGCCTTCGCATCTCAAATCATTTATGGCCCAGAGCCTGCGTTTTTTGTCCCGCAGCTTTACTTAAGCTCTCCGTTTGAAATTCCCTACATTATTTTGTGCGGACTGATCATAGGATGTATTTCAGCGATATTTGTTCGCCTGCTGCTAACGTCTATGAAAGCACTCAAGGTGAACATTTTCTTTCGTATTACGCTAGCCGGCATGATCACCGCAAGCGGGGCCTATTTATTTCCTGAAATTATGGGCATTGGCTATGACACCGTAAACCATACCTTTACCGGCCAGATCGCTTTGGGTTTATTGTGCGGTATTGCACTGACCAAGCTGCTGGTAACTGCGACGACACTTGGTCTTGGGATGCCTAGCGGTATGATCGGTCCAACCCTATTCATCGGGGCAACGACTGGCGGGGCACTTGGTATTATCGCGCAATGGCTGATGCCGGATATTGCCTCATCGACTGGTTTTTACGCCATGCTAGGTATGGGTGCAATGATGGGGTCGGTCCTCCAAGCGCCCTTGGCAGCTCTAATGGCAATTCTCGAGCTAACACAAAATCCAAATATTATCTTGCCTGGAATGTTAGTGATCGTTGTATCTAGCATGTTCGCTAGTACGGTGTTCAAACAAAAATCGGTCTTCATCACGATGCTCGAAGCGCAAGGTTTAAACTACAACAGTAGCCCAACCGTTCAAGCTCTGCGCAGCGTGAGCGTGCTTGCGATCATGGATCGAAAGTTCGCCCGAGCGCAAAAACATGTTGAATGGCAAGAAGCGGAAGAAATTCTTAGGCAAGGACCCCACTGGGTCATTATTCACAACGACAAAAATATTCCAGTCTCTTTACTGCCGGCGGTTGATCTCGTTCGTTATATGGAACAAAACAAACCTCAGGATGAAAAAGACGCAAAACACGAGGCAGAAAACGAAAAACATGCAAGCATTGCGCTACTTGAGATCCCTGCACATCGGCAGGACTTTGCTCACATCTATTATCAAGCCACGCTCGAAGAGGCCCTGAAAACCTTAAACAAAGAGGCAAAAGGGGCCTTAATCGTTGAACGCGATAGTGGAGGCCTTAAACGAACGTTGGGTGTGTTGACTCAAAATGATATTAACCGTTACTACCAATACACAGGAAATTAATCCTTATGCTGTGGTTTAAAGCCTTTCACATTATCGCCATGGTTTGCTGGTTTGCTGCACTATTTTATCTGCCTCGCTTGTTTGTTTATCACTCAATGGCTGAAGACAAGCTTAGTATTGAGCGTTTCAAGATAATGGAGCGTAAGTTATATCGAGGCATCGGAACTCCCAGCATGATTGCAACGTTTATCTTTGGCGGCATGCTCATTAGCTATTCTCCCGAATACTACCTCGCGAGCGCATGGTTCCATATAAAACTCACTTTGGTACTCGTTCTTGCAGCCTATCACGGTCTATGTGGGCGCATGGTCAAGCGCTTTGCGGCCGATGACAATAGCAAGGGCCACGTCTATTACCGCTGGTTTAATGAGTTTCCGGTGCTTATCCTCGTCGTTGTCGTCATTCTTGTTGTGGTAAAACCGACTCTATGAGTTCAGACAAATTGAAAGGGCTCTACATTATCACTGACCCCAAACTCATCCCTGCCGGCAAAGAAGCACTAAGATCTGCCGTAGAAGAGGCCTTGATTGGGGGCGCGCGGATTGTTCAATATCGAAATAAAACAGCGCCTTATGATCAACAGCTAGCTGAAGCCAAACAACTAAGATCCGTTACGCGAGAGTATGGCGCAAGCTTTCTAATTAATGACTCTGTGGAGCTATGCCTCGCATGTGATGCGGACGGCATACACATCGGTCAAAGTGACGGCGCAATCGAGACAATACGCCAAAAGCTAGGAGCAAAGATTCTCGGTGTCACCTGTCACAACTCACTTGAATTGGCGAGTCAGGCTATTGATCAAGGCGCTGATTACTGCGCTTTTGGCGCAATGTTTCCATCACCGACCAAGCCCTCAGCAAAGCCGTGCTCACTTGCCACTTTGCAAGAGGCGAGTAAACTGCCGGTACCAATTTGTGCCATCGGCGGCATCAACACTGAAAACGCTCTACAAGTGCGTCATCACGGAGCAACCATGCTGGCCGTCATTTCGGGCGTGTTCGGGCAACCATCTATTCGTGCAAGCGCTCGGGCGTTTGCCTCACTTTATTAATATTGGAGTAAGACATGTCTCGTTCTGAGGACCTTTTTCTTGATGCACAAACCGTTATTCCTGGGGGCGTAAACTCGCCAGTACGTGCTTTTAAAGGTGTTGGCGGCAGCCCGCTATTCTTCGAAAAGGGCGAAGGCCCGTACTTGTTCGATGCCGATGAAAAACGCTACATCGATTATGTTGGGTCATGGGGTCCGATGATTACCGGTCACGCGAATAAAAGCGTTGTAGATGCGGTTCAAAAGCAATTGATACAAGGCTTGGGGTACGGTGCACCAACAGAGCTCGAAACACGCATGGCAAAGAAAGTATGCTCGTTGGTGCCATCAATAGAAAAGGTTCGCATGGTGAGCTCAGGTACCGAAGCAACGATGAGTGCAATTCGTCTTGCGCGCGGTTTCACCGGGCGAGACAAAATTGTTAAATTTGAGGGTTGTTATCATGGCCACTCAGACTCACTGCTCGTTAAAGCAGGTTCTGGCGCACTGACTCTTGGGGTTCCTAACTCCCCAGGCGTCCCGGCAAGTCTAGCCGAACATACCATTACGCTTCGCTTTAATGACCTAGACTCGGTCAAACAAGCTTTTGCCGAAATCGGTGAAGAGGTAGCAGCCATCATCGTGGAGCCAGTCGCGGGTAACATGAACTGCATTCCTCCGGTTGCAGGCTTTTTAGAAGGTTTACGCACGGTCTGCGATGAATATAAAACCGTATTGATCTTTGATGAAGTGATGACCGGTTTCCGAG
>NZ_LWFT01000562.1:0-16933 GCF_001635105.1 Oleiphilus sp. HI0079 | reverse complement strand
GAGACCTTTCTCGCGGCGCAGAATCTGTGACCGTAATTGGCAAATTGTTTTACATAATCAAACTATATTTAACGATTGGGCAGGATATACTACGGAGTAGCTGTGTGTTTTTTGCACAGCTTTGAAGCGTCTCAGTATCTCTATGTTTGGCAGTATTTATGGCTCGGATTGGTGTTTATCAACAAGTTGTCTTGCTACTGGTATTATTGGTTCAGGTGTCTTCTGTTTTTGGAGATCACCCAGATCTAGCGATATTTGTCGATAATAGTTACCCCCCTTACATGTATGAGCCTGAAGAAAAAGATGTTGCAGGTTTATATCCCAAGCTTTTGTTAGAAATAATAAGTGGCACCAGCGTTACAGCTGAGATTGTCGCGGTTCCGTGGAAGCGTGCCTTGTTATACGGTGGCGATGGTGTGGGGGCTGTGGGAGGCGCTTACAAAAATGATAAGCGTTTGAAAAAATACGACTATTCTGCCCCCCTTTACGAGGAAAAGATGGTGATCTTTGTAAATAAAGGACAACAGTTTGAATATAACGATTTAGATGACCTTTCTGGGAAAACGATAGGTGTAAATCGGGGTTGGTCTTATGGGCAAAAGTTTGATGCAGCGCGAGAGAAAGAACTGTTCAAGGTGAATGTTCGCGCAGACCTGAGTGATAACTTCAAAATGTTAGCGCTGGGGAGAATCGATTGCTTGATTTTGGATCAACTGTCGGGCGAATCGTATATTCAACACTTGGGGTTAAACGACAAAATTGTTGCTTTACCTGTCCCATTTTCCCTAAACAACAGTCATCTCATCATCCCAAAAGAACTGAATATGAAAGCGTTCTTGAAAGAATTTGATGCTAGCCTCGCCAAAATGCGAGAAGCTGGAACGTATGACGACATAGTCCAACAATTCATCCAAGATACCGTTTCTTCGCACAAATAGTGGCGCTTTCAGTAAGCACTTTGGGTGAACGAGATTGTGTTTGTCGTGCTCTGGTTATTGGCCCTAGTGATTGGTCTTGATGAGCGGCCCCGGTGATTGGTTTTAATCATGTTCTATCTCAAATAGAAAAGGGCAGTTACCGCGAGCGCCGGAAGTGAATGATCTGGGTTTTGGTGAGGGCCGCCAACGGGCGCGACCCGGAATGAGCAACGAACGTGTCAGGTCTGCAAGAGCATGTAAGTTAAGCGCCGATGATGGTTATCGGCGTTTTATAAATTCAGAGAGGATGTCTAATACCGTATCTGAATACTGGATCAATTGCTCTACCGCACCTTGTAAAGACGCTGGTTCCGCTCCAGAGCGTGCAAGTTGATATATTTCGATCCCAGTTGAGTGAACTTTTGGATGGATATCATCATAAAGCTCTTTGAAGCGTGATTCTTCTTTCAGTAATTGCCCCTCTTCAGACATCAAAAACTTTCCTAATCGACACTGGGTGTGATCTTTGAGTTCGCTTTCTTGAATGCTATTTTCGCCAAACAAGGCAAAACGAATTACTTTATCAACCCAAACGATATGGTCACTTTGCGCCATGCGCAAAAGCATTTTAGCGTCACTCGTATCGAACTGACTAAGGCTTTCGACTTGCAGATTTCGCAGCGTCTCCACTTTGTGGAACATCTCTTTAAATACGGCAGATGATTCGCTAATGCCATCTGCCGTTCTCTGAACACCTTTTGCCATGTCGGATGCCACATGAGCTTGCTGGGTTGCTGCAGAGGCAATTTGTGTTGTTGAATGTACGTTCTCTGCTGCGGCCGAACTGGCGTCAGAAACAGTTTGAATAAGCTGATCACGGTTCTCATGCGAGTCTTCGAGAACCTCTATCGTACCCTCAACGATTCTCGCGACATCATGAGCGCCGTTTACAACTCCATTTACGATGCTCTCAATCTCTCTTGCCGCTTCTGCACTTCGCCCTGCCAAGCCACGAACTTCATCAGCGACAACAGAAAATCCGCGGCCATACTCGCCAGCCCTTGCTGCTTCAATTGCGGCATTGAGCGCTAGTAGATTTGTCTGGTCTGCTATCTCGTTGACCGTGGTCGTGAGTTGTATGATGCTTTTTGTCTGCTCTACAAACGATGCCGCATTGGTGCCGACGTCTTTGACGGATGTTTCAATTGAGTCGAGTTTTTTGACGAGTAAATTAAGCGCTTCAAAACCTTTTGACGCCTCATTGCTTGTTTGCCCTGCACGCTCAAGAACTTGTTGGCCAAGAGACTCAATTTCTTGAGCTGTTGAGGACATCTCCTCGATCGCGCTGGCTAATTGAACGGATTCAGAGACCATGTCATCCAGTTTGCTATTTAACTGCAGTCCTTCGATCCCGAAGCGTGATACGGTCCTCGCGGAATCGACCGTTCTGTCAGCGATGACAAGCAGATTCTTATTTTTGTTTTCAGATATGAAAGGGCTTAGCCAAGAAGGGGCGTTGTCTGGTGAAGCTTCTCCATTTGCTAGCTTCGATAACCAATATGTCACTGTCGATTCTTTTAAAAACATTACTTGCGGCACTCACATTATTTTTACTAAAGACTCTAAATATAGTCGGTATAAGGGTGTTAGCCAGTAATGTGGGCCTATCAACTACGTGCTGAATACGAAGGAGGCAGTCCTGCTTTTGCCGTTTTCTTGATGGGTGAGTTTGGCGATTATTTTTAGAGCAAAAAAGTGCGCTTGGTGCTTTGATTTGCTTGGCTGATAGGGTGTACAAAGGTGTTTTCGCC
The DNA here is from genome assembly GCF_001635105.1 of Oleiphilus sp. HI0079. Classification (NCBI taxonomy): domain Bacteria; kingdom Pseudomonadati; phylum Pseudomonadota; class Gammaproteobacteria; order Oceanospirillales; family Oleiphilaceae; genus Oleiphilus; species Oleiphilus sp. HI0079. The sequence goes on along the minus strand of NZ_LWFT01000562.1, from coordinate 14,205 downwards.
GCTATTATGACTATATAAGACATTATTATTTGCTCAGAGCGAGTATCCGCTGTTCATGGTTGAAGTAGGTTCTATGAGGTTAGTCAGTTCAGATCGTTTGCCCCGAAAGTGTGTAGGGCAATCGGGTTTTACCTTGATTGAGTTAGTATTAGTTATCGTGTTGCTTGGGGTCTTGGCGGCGTTTGCACTGCCTCGGTTTGCAGACTTAACGCAAACATCTCGAGTGTCTACTCTCGAGGGAATAAGGGGCGCTATGCTGTCGACAATCGGCGTGGTTCGCAGTAAAGCATATGTGCAAGGTCTCAGCGTGGCATCCGCAAATCCGCCCAGTCAGGCGTCATATATTGTCGAGACAGAGGCTGGAAGATCAGAGGTGGATTGGCGAAATTTATGTCCGGAAAGCAGGGCTGAGTTAGCAGATGCTTTAGAAATGGCTGATCATATTGATTTTAGAGAAATCGGAGGCCTAAGCCTTGTTGTCAATAATCGCTATACGCGCATCGGTTATGATATTCGGGGCTCTGGCGCGCCGACGGCCAACGGCTGTTATGTGACGTACGATTCATTTGGTGACCCGAATTGCACGGTCTCTCTCATTACAACGGATTGCTAGATTTTTCTGAGCTTAAGCTTAAGCTTGAGCTTGAGAGTTTTTACATCATTGATTTGTTGCACATGTTAGGTACTTAAAGCAAGGGCTCGATGGGTAGGAATGAGAACAACCCTATCACGGCCCTTTGGTAAAAGCTGGTGTTAGGCTCTTCTTCGTAACGTCGGGTTTCTGCCCCATTATGTTCTATCCATTCGAGATCTTTGTTTTCATTGAGCACCACTTCATAGGCCGCTTGTTTTATTTGTTCATCAAACTTGGTTTCTAATGCCATGGCAAGCTGAGGGCTCTCGATAAGAAACCCGAGCTCTGTATTGAGACTGAGTGATCTTGGGTCAAAGTTGAACGAGCCCACAAACAGCGTGTTACTGTCGACAGCAAATGTCTTGGCATGCAGGCTCGCTTCAGAACTACCTATGCTTGCGGTTTTCCGCGTTTGAGGTGTTGCCTCTATAGCGCCGAATTTGCGAAGCTCGTATAGCTGAACGCCCGCTTCTAGCAAAGGGCGACGGTACTTTGCATAGCCCGAGTGGACCAAAGCAACGTCGTTCGCTTCAAGCGAATTCGTCAAGACCTTTATCTCGACGCCTTTTTCTTCTAAATCACGAAACAGCTGAACCCCGGTGTCACCCGGGACGAAGTAAGGCGAGATGAGCGTAAGAGAGCGTTGCGGACTACCGAGTAGCTGATCCAGCTGCTGAACCAAAAGCCCATTTTCGGGAGTTGGACCGAATATTTTAGCTGGATCATCGCTCACTAGGTTCACCTTAGCGAAGACAGGTTCAAGCACTTGGTTTTGTAGGTCGTTAAGAAGCGGGGATGCTTTGATCGCAGATATAAACGGTTTTGCTTCAGTTGAAAGCACCGTACTCTCAAGCTCCATCCCTAACGATCGCAAATCCTCCTTGTTGGATGCCTCTACAAGCTGCTCTATCGGGTAGGCGGAAATACTTGACCAATAACGGTCAAAATCCTTCGAAACATGATCGACAATTGGTCCGATTGCCAGCACATCCAGATCCGTGAACTGAATGCCATTATCTGCGCCAAAGTACTCGTTGGCGACATTTCGTCCGCCTACAATGCTGATCTGGTTATCAACCGTAAATGATTTGTTATGCATTCTTCGGTTGATGCGCTGAAAGTCGGTTAAATAATCAATGGACTTAAAACTGCGAACCGAATAGGGGTTGAAGAGTCGTACCTCAATGTGGCGATGGGCATCCAAGGTGGCAAGCGTTTTATCCATTCCTGAAGAGCCATGGTCATCGAGCAGAAGCCTTACTCTGACGCCTCGATCAGCCGCACGGATTAACGTGCGAAGCAACAACTTGCCAGCAATGTCTTCACGCCAAATATAGTACTGTAAGTCGATCGAAAGCTCGCTGGCCTCTGCCAAAAGTGCTCGCGCGACGAACGCATCGACTGGGTCTTCCAAAGTGACAATTCCGCTAAGTTTGTCCGTCGCCTTATTTAGATGCTCGGCGAGTAATGTTACGGATTGGCCAATGCCTGTTTGAGTAGACTTTGATGGCGGAAAAGCTTGACTTTGAGCTCTCTTATCAAGCGCGGGTAAGGCACATCCTCCAAGCGCTGTTGCGCAGAGTAATAGCCAAAAAATGAAACTCCTTTTAGAGAGAGACGATATGTGCTTGCGCTCCAGCGTTACCTTCATTTTTCTCGCATCGACACGTATAAATCAAAGCATGAGTGTGCAACATATGCGAGGTGATCGCCACTTTCGATGCGCGATCGTCATTGAATACGAAAGCGTTTATTTAAGGGGGAGGGTGGAGTATGCGATTGATGCATCTCAATGCAAAAAAGCCGCACTTCGCGCAGGCGATGACCCAAACGTTGCTACGGCGTATGGATCCATCTGGACAGTACGTTTCTCAGAGCGCTTTCTTCGATAGGCTTGGCGACGTGCTCATTCATGCCAACCTCTAGGCAGCGTTCACGATCGCCTATCATCGCGTTGGCTGTTAAGGCAATGATTGGAATCTTCGCATGTGTCTCTCCAGCTTCGCCTTCGCGAATCCGCAGTGTTGCCTCGTATCCATCCATCTCGGGCATTTGGCAGTCCATGAGGATCAGTTCGTAAGCGCTTCGATTGAGTTGATCAATCGCCTCTAGGCCATTCCCGCATATATCAACGTGTAAGCCCATATGTTCTAGCATATATTTGGCGACTAGTTGATTGACTTCGTTGTCTTCAACGAGGAGGATTTTATGTCCGGAAAAACTGAATTCACCTGCTGCGAGATCGGTTTTTGACGAATCAGCAGGTGCGATAGATGCGCCTCTTTGCTGACTTAGTGTTCCATCCAAAAGCCCGATATCAAACGTAAAGCAACTACCTGAGCCAAGCTCGCTCGTTGCTTGTATTGTGCCGTCCATTAATTCACAGAGTTTTTTACAGATTGATAAGCCAAGACCTGTGCCACCGAATTTGCGTGTGGTTGAGGCATCTGCTTGACTAAATTCCTCGAAAAGCTCTTCAAGTTGATCGGGTGCGATCCCAATGCCTGTGTCTTGAACCGAGACGAAGAGTCTGAGCGTACTTTCGTTTGTCTTCTCGGTGCGCGCGGTTAAAGTGATCTCGCCTGAGGCGGTAAATTTGATGGCGTTATTTATGATGTTGGAGATTATTTGCCGCACTCTAACGGGATCTCCGAGGACGTTCGGATGGTTCACTCCGGTCGTGTCAGAGATAAGTTTTAGCTCAGCATCAGGGGGGATCGTGTGCGAGAGCACGTTGATGATTTCATTGATTTGATCGCGCAAGTTAAAGTTAATCGACTCGATATCAAGCTTGCCGGCATCAATTTTTGAAACATCTAAAACGTCATTTATGACAACTAAAAGAGATTCGGCGCTACGGATTGCAATATCGAGTTGCTTGCTTTGCTCTCTGTTCAAACCGGAGTTCTTAAGCACCTGCAACATACCAATGACACCGTTCATCGGGGTCCGAATTTCATGGCTCATGTTCGCCAAGAACTCGCCCTTTGCACGAGCCGCATGCTCGGCTGCGTTTTTGGCCGCCTCAAGCTTCTCCAAGTTTGTCACTTTCTCTGTGATGTCGTAGTTGACGCCAATGACTTTGATTGCTTTTCCCGAGTCGTCTCGGAAAACCTCAGCACTTGTTTTCAACCAGCGTATTTCGCCATTCGGACGCACAATTCTATATTCCGGGTCGTATTTTCCCTCGCCTGAAACGGCGCGTTCGAATTGAGAATTCGCATGCTCGATGTCATCCGGGTGAAGGCGATTCTCCCAAGCTTCCGTTGCTCCGGAAAACTCGTCTTCGGAGGTATCGTAAAGTCGATACATCCATTCATCCCATGTCATTTCATCTGTGCTGAGATTCCACTCCCAGACGCCGATTGCGGCCGAATCATTGGCCAACCTCATGCGTGATGTTTGGGAGGCTGAATGCTCGATTGCTTCTTTTAGGGCGTTGTCGGCTTTTACTCTTTCATCTATGTCTTGAAAAGACCCATAGAGGCGGACACACTTTCCATCCCTCAATTCCGCTCTACCCAAGGCTGCGACCCAAAGCTCATTGCCTTTTGCTGTCACGATCTGGAGCTCAAGGTTCCAGGGTGTACCCTCTTCCATGGCGGATTTGACCGCTGACTCAATGCGTTCTCGGCTCTCTCCTTCTTTATAGAATTGGATTCCTTCCTCTAGACAGGGTGTGTAATCTGGCGCTACCTCATGGATTTCCTTCGTCATGCTAGACCAAGTCACAGCTCTATTTTCTATGTCTACTTCCCACGCACCAATACGAGCCAAAGAACCCATTGATTCTAGAAGACCTTGATAACGAAAAAGATCGCGCTCAGCTTTGCTCCGCGAAAGCTCATTGCCAATCCATTGGGCAAAGAGGCGAATGAGTTCCATATCATCAGATGAGAAAGGGGTATCGCGGACGTCGGGGCTTGAGAAATTAAGCGTTCCGAATCGTTCGCCTGAGACTTCTACAGGCACACCAATATAGCTCTCTAAGCCAAATGCGGAGTAGCAAGGATGACTGTTGATAGAGCTTTTACCCGCGTGGTGAAATGCAGTAGGGCCATTGGCACTGAGCGTGTGGCAGCAATAGGTTTGTCCTAGTTCAAACGTGTCGCCGGGGTTTACCTCTGCGTTTGGAGTGTCAGAATACTCAACGATATATTGATCACCCGATATTCGGCTGACAATCGCAAGCGGCAAGCCAAATGTCTCTTTGCCGAGTTTGAGTAATTGTTGGGTCTTCTCATCAATGCTTAGCTGCGTATTCGACGTGATCGAATGAAGTTCTCTAAGGGTGTGGACCACTCCTTGGTTGCCGACTGGATTTTCCATAAACTTTCTTGCCTTTTCCCGTCTTGAGGATCTTTCAATGATTGAAGCTTCTTTGTTGTAAAAGCCAACTGGCTCGGTCCTTGAGTATAGTCTTAAAAACTCGTTGCTGTAGAGGGCATAGCGCTGGTCTTTTGCTTCTAGTGTCTAGGCCGAAGGCGCCACACTTTGTCGGCTGAGCGTGGATATAGAGAGCATTTGACAGGGGAGGGGGAGAGCGTCATAGATCAACGAGCACCAGGGTATGGTGCTCGTCGGCAAATGAACGGGCTGTAGCTATGTCTTGAAGCGAGATTTGATTGATTCCAACTGTTTCGCGTTGTGGTCGAGATCGCCAATCATTTGCTTGCTGCTACCAATCTGTGTGTTCATGTCGGACGCAGAGTGCACGATTTCACTGAGATTTTGGCTGATTTCGGCGGTAACGGTGCTTTGCTCATTTGCGGAGGTTGAAATGAATTGGTTCATCTCGTTTATTTGGTTTATCGCCTGTTCGACCTGCTCAATTAACTCCAAGCTGTTATGCGTGTTATCAACGCAAGTTTTCACTAAGCCCTGACTTGCTTGAATCGCGGTTACAGCCGTACTACTGCCTTTTTGCAGACTTTCAATCATGTTATTGATTTGTTCCGTCGCTTGTTGGGTGCGCATTGCAAGAGAACGGACTTCGTCTGCGACAACTGCAAAGCCGCGGCCTTGTTCGCCTGCTCGAGCCGCTTCGATGGCTGCGTTTAACGCAAGCAGATTGGTTTGCTCTGCAATTCCTCGGATGACATTCAGTAGCGAGCCAATTTCGGTTGTTTCTTCATCCAGCGAGGCAATGGTTTCTGCTGCACTCGCAATTTGGTTGTCGAGGCTGAGAATATCATTCTCGGTCGTAGTGCTGGATTGACGACATGCTTGTGAGTTTTGATATGCTTTCTCGGCTGCGTCCGCAGCTTGACCTGCGTTTGCCGCTACTTCGCTGGCTGACGCAGTCAATTCTTCAACGGCACTGGCGATCATGTCCGTTTGTTGTTGCTGAGTGCTTGATAAGGTTTGGAGGTTGTTACTAATCGTGACTAGCTGCTCAGCGGTAATATGGACAGACTCTGAATTACTGGCGACGCGCGAGACCAGTTCATTCACCGATTCGGTATACACATCAAAATCTTGCAGTAGTTCTGTTCGTCCGCTCGTTCGGATAGATAAATCAATTTGATCGCCACGCGTAATATTGCGAGCTGTGGAACTGAGCTCGCTGGACGCGAGAAACTCTTTTTTAAGATCGAGTGACATCCAAACAACCACCGCTGTCTCCACAACGACATAAACCGCATGAAGAAGGACAATATTGAACCCGTTTTCTGCTGATGGTAAAAGCCAAACACCGCCGCCATTAGCTTGTATGAAGAAAAAGCTTAAGTGATGCACGGCAATGGTGACGGCTGCCGCAACGACAGGAACCCAGTCTCGATAATAAAGTAACAATGCGAGAAGCACGAAAACGCCGAAATGGAACTCCAGCATGCCATGTGCTTGCTGTATATGAAGCGAGGTCATCACCATCAAAGCCATGCCCATGACGATTCGGCTAATGCTGCTCCCTGGAGAAAGGCTGCTCACGATAAAGGCCGCCGCCAAGGTCGCGCCACCGATTAAAAGCGCCGCCATCCAAGTGTCATACATCGGGGCGAGAGCCAGTGAGACTACAAACAGGGCGCTCAGAATGATCTTCATCACTTTGTCGGCACGTTTGTAATGGTTTATGAGGTTCGTGTTTTCCATAATTCTCCGTTTTACTGAGCACTAAGCGAAGCTGAGCTCGCTTTTATGTCAGCTCTGCTGTTTTTTTGTTCGTGTTGGTCCAGGGGCAAAAACACCCCTGACCTAGCAAGTTGAGATACTGAGCGCGATCACCTGCGCGCCATTTTTCTAGGTGGGCTGCAACCAAATCTTCGCCTTGTCCACAAACACTACCTGCGGTGTAAGGGCCGTGATAAATCAGTACGCCATCAGGAGCAAAAATACTCACCGCAGGACTTGAGATCGCCCAATCCTCCAAGAGAACACCTTTTACTTGCATGGTTTCGTTAGGGTATACGTGGCGCGCTTCTTTATAGGTCTCTTCAATATCTTGTACATGTGGTTTGGCAAAGCGATTGCAGCTACATTGCTCGTCTAGATAGTGAACAAGCGTTAGTTCCCCCGTCGCTACTCTTGGCATGTTTTGCAGATCCGGTGCATCCTCATGAAGAAAGGCGCGATAATCTGAGGCAAATACTTGCCACATGAGAACCGAAACAAGCAGCAACCAAAGTATGGCGGTTGTCCAGGCAAGATAGGTGTATGACGGCTGTGCCAAAACATTTCTCTGTTTAAAAATAAACTCAAAAGCTGAAGTTAGATTAGGCGATAAATGTTCTTTTGCCAGTAATTAGGAGGTGCTGTTGCAGCATTTGAGGCCTTACCAAGGTAAGACATCGCCGTTTGCATGCCAGAACGTACCAGAGTTCCTTGGCTCGAGCGCATCGATACGCTCAGAAAGCTGATTAGCGGCTTCATCTGGTGTGACATTACCATGGCCGCCGATCATTTCGGTACCAACCAAGCCGGGGTGAAGAATCGCAACAGAGATATCGCGTGGAGACAGATCGTGTGCCAGTGACACAGCTGCGGCATTCAGGGCGCACTTAGACATACGATACCCGTAGCGGCCACCGCTGGTATTATCTGCAATTGAGCCCATCCGGCTAGTGATAAAGGCGACTTTTGATCCTGGAACCAGTTTGCTCAGTAATGCCTCTGTAATGCGCAATGGTGCGAGGGTATTTACCTTGATTTGTTGTTCAATGCTCGTGAAATCGAGCTGTCCGAGTTGTTCGTCACGCAATATGCCAGCGTTGTTGATAAGCAAATCTAGATGCGTGTCGTGCAGGGCGTCGTTAAGCCAGTGACCTGCATCGGGCAGGGCGACATCGATTCCTTCAATGATCTGTACGCCGATGGCATCCAGCGCTTGGCTGCTCCGTCGGCATGCTGCAAAAACTTGGTATCCCTTGCTGTGGTAAACCTTGGCAAGTGCTAAGCCTATACCGCGATTGGCGCCGGTGATAAGTACGCTTTTATCCATTGTCTGAGCCCTCTCTAATCGCTATCTTGGACGTTTTGCTTTAGGAACTGCTCGGTGTTTTGTTTTCGACGGTTTCTTCGTTGGCACTGTTGCTTGTATTCTCGCTCGGATTCTCGTTTATATTGCCTTGCAGAGTTACCAGCTTTTCTTTTAGCTCGCCAAGATGTTTCTTTAATTCTTCCTGATTTTCTTTTGCGCCTTGTTTTAGCTCTTCTTCCAGTTCAGAAATGCGCTCATAGATTTTTTTCTTTTCATCGGACAGTTTCTGCGCAGCCTCGGCTTTGTCGAATACGATGTCTTCGGCTTCTACGCGCTCTTCGTTAGCCCTTGCCCAATGCATGTCCGGAATCGTACTGGTTTCTGGCGGCATTGGTCTCTGGTTCATGAAGGACGGCGACATAATTTCTACACCGTGGCCGTGTAACATATCGAGAACATGCATGCGTAGGTTGGAGCGAGCGGTAATCAGGCCTTTAACCTCATCTAAAAATCCGGAAACGCGATAGCTGACGCTAAAATCGTTTAGTTCGGTAATGTGTACAAAGGCATCACTGAGACCGCTTTCTTCTGCAGCCTTGATGAGTAGTGGGATCGCTTTTTTGTTGTGCACGTCATACCCAAGCGAGAGTGTCGCGGAGACGATTGCGCCTGAACGGTGGGTCGTTGTTACCGGGTTGTTTGCTAGAAAGGAGTTTGGCAGTGAGATGAGCTCTCGATTCTCAGATTGGATCTCTGTATCGAATAGGCCTCGCTCGGAGACGCGGCCGAAGAAGTCGCCAACGCGCACAAAATCGCCAATTCCAAATGGTTTGGTAATGCGCAGTAGAATACCGGCCATCAGATTGCCGATAATATTGGTAGAAGAAAAGGCGATCAAACCTGAAAGCAGGATACCAATCAGGCCAATGATTTGATTACGAAGTTGCGCATCGATCGGTAGCGATAAGATGACACCAATAACGCAGGCTAAAGTAAGAAACAGCATTAGTATCTGGCGGGGTACTTTTCTTTCGCTGCCGAGATGTTTTTTGCGTACAACGATGAAGTGGTTTGCCGCCGTGAGCAGCGTGACCGCACCAATAAAGGCAAGCACGCTAGGTAGCCAGTTACTGATAAGCTCGGAGTTCAGGATTGCGTCCATGTAGGTCTTCTGTGTTTTTCGTTAGCTTGTCAGATGCTCATGCGGGGCGCAAGCATGAAAACCAAGCCAAAGAGGAAAACTTTGCTAACCTTTTTAAGCAATTTGTCTTTTATAGAGTGAAGCCTGAATGTCTATTCTTATGAGCTTGTTAGGTGTATGCGTGTTGCTTGGCTTCGCGTTTTTACTGTCCACTAACCGCAAAGCCATCAAGTTGCGGACTGTTCTTGGAGCGCTTGTTATTCAGATCGGTCTTGGTGCATTAGTGCTTTACGTTCCATGGGGGCGTGACGTATTAAACGGGATAACGGCGGCTGTTGCGCATGTTATTCATTACGCAAACGAAGGCATCAGCTTTATGTTTGGTGGACTTGTGAGCGATAAGATGTTTGAGGTCTTCGGGGGTGGCGGTTTTGTTTTTGCGTTCAGAGTGCTTCCCGTTGTGGTGTTCTTTTCAGCGCTGATCTCGGTACTGTATTACTTTGGGATAATGCAAAAGGTCATTCAAATATTGGGTGGCGGTCTGCGAAAACTGCTGGGCACTAGTCAAACCGAATCACTCTCTGCCACAGCCAATATTTTTGTGAGTCAGACCGAGGCGCCTTTGGTCATCAAACCTTATGTTGCCAGCATGACGCGCTCTGAGCTTTTTGCTGTGATGGTCGGTGGCTTGGCCTCGATTGCGGGTTCTGTGATGGCAGGCTACGCATCCATGGGTGTCGAGTTAAAGTACTTGATTGCAGCCAGCTTTATGGCCGCGCCCGGCGGCTTGTTGATGGCGAAGATGATTGTCCCTGAAACGGAAGTCCCCAAAGACGATGTCGTAGTGCATGAGGATGCCCAGTCAAGACCGGCAAATGCGATAGATGCCGCTGCAACCGGCGCGTCCAGTGGTCTGAAACTTGCGGTCAATATTGGCGCGATGCTGATCGCGTTTATAAGTTTGATCGCGTTGTTAAACGGCCTCGTTGGCGGTGTTGGTGGCTGGTTTGGCTATGGTGATATTACAATTCAAGCAATTCTAGGGTGGGTTTTTGCACCGGTAGCGTGGCTTATAGGAGTGCCGAGCGTGGATGTTCAAGCTGTAGGCTCGTTAATTGGACAAAAGCTGATTTTGAATGAGTTTGTCGCTTATAGTGTGTTTTTACCCGTTCAGGAATCCATGCAACCCATCTCTCAGGCAATCACGACCTTTGCCTTGTGTGGCTTCGCTAACTTTGCGTCTATCGCAGTGTTGCTGGGCGGCTTAGGCATTATTGCCCCCTCCCGCCGTCAGGAGGTAGCACAAATGGGATTGAGAGCTGTGGCTGCAGGCACTTTAGCGAATCTTATGAGTGCAACCATCGCAGGTTTATTTATTGGTTTGAGTATTTTTTAGTATGGGATCTCNTGTTGTAACTGATAGACCCTTGTTAGTGGGGGTCGCTGGTGCATCGGCATCAGGGAAAAGTTTGCTATCTACAAATCTGGGCCAAAGCATGTCACCTGATTTGATTCAGGTGATTTCAGAAGACAATTATTATCAGGATCAGACGCACTTGGCGATGGCTGAGCGGGAAAAGACGAATTACGATCACCCCAGAGCGATTGAGCATGATCTTTTGCATGCGCATATTGAGTCGCTTAAAAGCGGCCAAAGTGTTCTGATGCCTCGCTATGATTTTGCGCAACACACGCGCTCAGGTGCCTCTATCGAGATTCATCCGACACCCATTATTGTGGTTGAGGGGATTATGTTGTTTACGCACAAAGCGCTTAGAGATGCCTTAGATTTGAAATTTTTTGTCGATACTCCTTTGGATATATGCCTCTTGCGCCGTTTGCAACGAGACACGCTGGAAAGAGGACGTTCAGTTGAGTCGGTGTTGAATCAATACAAGCATACGGTGCGACCTGGCTACATCAATTTTATCGCTCCGACTAAAGAGCATGCAGACATGATTATTCCTCGTGGTGGCAGAAATGCCGTTGCCATTGATTTGATTCACTCTCGCTTTCGCGCCCATATCGGCTAGGCGCAGGCGCTTTGTTATTGGAGCGCTGCGAAGTGCTGTTTGAGATTGAGCAGAGTGCTAAAGGGTTGGTCTACGACAAACGCGTTGGCTAGCCATGCGGGGATTTTTCCTGTCGGGTTTGCTTCAGTTTGGTAGGTGATTTCAACCGAATTTTCGGCGATCTGTGTAAGAGTCCAGGTGCCGTTTAGTTCGGTGACGCGAACGCGCTTCTGCTTCAACGGAACAAGGTCTGGACGATCTAGTCCTCGTACTTCAATAACCGCTTTTTTAGAGGATTTTGCGTGCGTAATCCGAATATCTAAAACGTAGTCTCTGTCGTGCACTGGCCACGGTGCTTTGATCACTTGATAGACGGTGTAATGCTCTGCTGAGGTGGATGCAAGTACGCGGCTTTCTATACAGTCATGAAGCCACGTTGTTGCTAACTTGGCGTCTTGTAAAAAAGTAAGAGCACGATCAAGGTCAGCATTGACTCGCACTTCTCCACGAAACATTTTAAAGCCAGAAAAGCTGGAGTCTTTGGTAAAAACGCGAACGCCCTCTTTATCTTTGGCTAGGCTCCAAGCATGGAGTTGTGTTGTAAAACCCAGTAAAACAAAAAAAAGACCAGAGTAGAGGGTTCGCATATCCGTATTGTGCTCTCCAAAGTTGCAATCGAGTCGAGGCTGTATAACGACGCCGACCATGGCATCGGCTGCGTAGTATGAACAAGAGCGTGCGAGAGGTCTGTGATCGAGTAGTTGCTTTTATTTCAACATGGAGATGAAAGTGAGCGCTAGAAGGTGGCGCTCACTATGCTTGATCGAGCATTGATTGATTTGGTTATTCTACTTCGTGGCGTTTTGTCTCGACACGATTACGCAGATTAAGCAGTGTGTTATACGGTTGATCGACTACGAAGGCGTTTGCGAGCCATGAGGGAACATCGCCGGCCGGATCTGCTGAGGTTTGATAAACAACATGCACATTGCTGTCGCTGGTTTGTGTAAGCGTCCAACTTCCGGTGAGCTCTGTTACACGAACGCAGTCGTCATTGGCGACTTCTGGCTCAACCAGCGCACTGAAGTTTATTTTTGCGCTGAGGCCATCCTCTGCACGATGTACCTTCATTTTTAGGACAAAGTTACGATCTGTGACAGGCCAAGGGGCACTTGTTTCCTGATACACGATTAACTCTTCGTCTGACGTTTTTTCCATGATCTGGCTTGCTACACACTCGTGCAGCCACTCATCCATACTTTCTACATCGCGGATGATATCTAGCACCTCATCAAGTTGCGCTTGGGCGTTCATTTCGCCTTTAAATGCTTTGAAGTCGGAGCCTTCAATTTCCTGAGTAAACACCTTAATGCCATTGTCATCTTCTTCAAGGGTCCAAGCGAAGCTAATCGAGCTAGTTAGTAATAGTGCACTGAAGAGTGTGCTTAATAATCTGGCGTTCATTTTTTTCATGGTTGTGTTCTTATTGTTGGTTTGGTTTTACAAGGGCTCTTTGTTTTGCCGCCGTGAATGAGTAAGGCCGTCTTTCTCCGTTGTGATCGCTACGTGGTCCAAACTAAAGCAATAAAAAATAGGGCGAAGCAATGCTGCTTGCCCTATTGTCGTGATGGAACTTCTTTAGAACTTGTACGACATGCCAATCATGTAAACAGATGGGTCGATGTCGACGTCAACTGTTGCTTTTACCGGGCCAGCATTACTGTCGGTTGTGATTTCAGCAGTGGTGTCGATGTCTATCCAGTAATAAGAGGCGTTAAGGCCAATTGAATCCGTCAATGCATAATCAAAACCCGCATGAATCGCAACGCCTGTTGAGTCATCCAGTTCAATCTTGGTATTCGCGACGGATGTGATGGTGCCCGCAGGAAGATTGCCTGTTGAGGAGGCAAGAAGATCAAACACGGCGGCATTGTCTAGTGCTGGAGTGACCTTCTCCTCAAAGAACATAGTGTAATTTAAACCCATGCCTACATAGGGCTGGAAGTCTGACGCGCTGTCCATAAAGTGGTAATTGAACGTTACGGTAGGTGGCAAGTGTTTAGTGGATGCGATATCTGTTCCCAAAGCGTCTAGCGAAATATCATGCTTAAAAGGTGTTGCACCCAGTACCTCGATGCCTACGCTTGGGTTGAACATGTAGGTTAAGCTTAAGCCGAGCTGTGTGTCGTCGTCTACGTCAACACCATCAATTCCTGTATTGCCCAGAGCAGGGGTATCGATAAAGATCATGCCGCTAGATGCATCCGGTGTTACGTTTGCTGCACCACCGCGAACGATGATGTCTCCTGACTCATAGGCAAACGCTGGGCTAGCACTTAAAGCGATAGATGCGATGGATAGACTAAGTAGGGTTTTTTTAAGCATAAATAGAACCTTGATATCGAAGTTGTGTTGACGTTGTTTGTATGTGGCGAACTTTAAGTGTTTAACGGCAACCATGACTTGATTTAGCTCAATTGTGGTGTCTATCCGGATATTTAAGAAAAAGCACACTTGATCCGCGTCAAACAGGCCTATGTTATTGGTAACAAAAAGAGGCGTGATTTTTGTTATGGCTTTTCATAAGCTGTGGAAATTCATAAAGAGTGCCGAGTAGATAATGCAAGTACAAAGCAGTACTCCGACAACCGAAAACGGTTTGATTACGATCGAGAAATGGCGCGAACAAGGCTGCTATTTTGATTTTGAGGGGCATCGAATCTTTTATCGCGATTCGCTTAGTTTGGCCTCTTCAAGCAGCGCCAATAAACCAGTTTTGCTATTGTTGCATGGCTTTCCAACCTCAAGCTGGGATTGGCGCGAGGTATGGCCCTTGCTGACGCAGCATTTTCGAGTAGTTTGCTTTGACCTTCTCGGGTTTGGTTTGTCAGATAAGCCAGATATTCCTCGGTACCCTATACATACGCAAGCGGATATCGCCGAGCAATTGCTGACTTCGTTAGGTATCGTCACCTACAACATTTTGGCTCATGACTACGGT
>NZ_LWFT01000561.1:0-10172 GCF_001635105.1 Oleiphilus sp. HI0079 | reverse complement strand
AAGGCGAACGGCTTGAAGCGCTTTGTTTTTGCTCACACCGTCTTTCCAGAGGCTCCATGCAAGCACCGCCTCGCCAGAGCTGGAAACAGACACATCAAGAACAGCGTCGTCCTTAGAAAAATCGAGAGGCATCCTGGTGTCTCCACCGACGTTTGGATCGTCATCATACACAGCTTCGGTCACGAGACCCTCAACTGAGGTCAGAGAAAAGTAATCTCCCTCGAGGGGCAAGACAAACAAACGAACGCGCTCTTTTTCTAGGCCAATACCGTACGGCGAACCTAGAGCCCCAGCAGCGCTTCTTACCGATTCTCTAAACGCAATAAGGACATTGTCTTCAGGGTCTGAACCAGCCGATTGATGTGAGATCAAAGATCCCGCTTCGCTAACAATCAACCTTGCCTCATTCACATCGATAGAAAAATTATGAACTTGATTCGAGTCAAAACGAACACGCCAAATCGTTACTGCACTTCCGTTTAAAATAGACCCGAAGCTAATGTAGTCCTCTCCTAGATAGGTCCAGACCAGATCGCCATTTTCTAAAGCAACCAGCTCAGGTGCCAAACGAGCATCCCAACCATCGGTGACTGCGGCAATCTCTGAAATCGTCAATGTCGAGTCAACCGATAACAATGCAGGTGGCAAACTATCTCGCTGGTAACTCAAGGCGAATTCGTCATTCGCTTCATTACTTAAAGCAACGACTGCCGGGTTCTTGAAAAAATATTCCGCGCTGGCGGTATTGCCCCCAGCAATGACACCGACAACGAGATTGTTGCCATCTAAATCAAAGCGAGCTGCATGTACTCGAGAGACATTATATGAATCAATGATTGCATCTTGCCCCCAAACCACCAAGCCTCGCCCAATCAGACCGTCCTCATTAACTTGTACAGCCAACGATATAGAGTTGACCTCTCCAGCACCGATTTTCATATCGGAGGTCGCTAAGATACAAAACTCTTCAGCCGTGGAGCCATCCGCTTTTTGAATGTAAACACACACAGGAGTGTTAGTATCGTTATTATCAATCGCAACAATGTTTATGCGATCACCATTGATCACTGCTGACGTTGATGCAATTTTTGATACTTTTTGAGTCACGTTATTGCTTACCAATGCCTTTACAGCACCGCCTGATATTTTCTCTGAGAGCTGTGCGTTCCAATCGCCGCCACCGGCATCTGAATAATCAAAATAAACTAGTGAGTCATTACCAGAGTTATCAATAAAGACCGAAGCGTTATACCCCAGAGGAATGGTAGAGAGATCCTCCGTATTGCCTGCGATGCTTGAAGAGCTCCATGCTCCGCCAAGCTCGCCAATGGTTAAATAATTGCTCGCACCACCATTTACATTGAGCGCCGCTACAACAGCCTGTCCGCTTCCATTTACATCAGTATCTACTGCAAGTAAACCTTGATCGCCCACCATACTTAGATCCGTTATTACTCCTAGCCCGCGACAAACAAGGTTAAGCGTTGATACGTCCACCGTACCCGCGACACCCGAGTCGGTGTCGAGATCGCAGATCGCTTTTGGTTGATCCGCAAAAGCCAAAGGGATTTCTATCGCGATCATAAAATCGCTGCCAAAGGCGACGCTTTGGTTAAATGCGAAGCTAGTATCGCCTCCGTTCACCAAAATACTTTCGGCTCCGTTATTGAGGTTAAGCGTGAGCTGCCCTTGCGTTAGCCCACGCACCGAACCGGATACCGTCAGGGGCGTATCAGAACACGTCAACACAAGCGACACATCTGCTGTGCTAATTGTGCCACTGGCGCTGTCCAAAGAGCAGATTTGTCCAACCGGCTGCTGTGTAACAGAAATGGTAAAAGCCGCACCACTCTGCAACTGAGCCGAAAAATCAAAGCTTGAATCGCTAGAAGCAGGTGTGCGCGTGATATTGGTCGAGCCGCTAGACAAGGTTAACTCTAAGCCTGAAGCAGTAAGACCATTGATCACCCCTGCGACTGAATAGCTTGCTGGTGTCCCGCCTGGCGTGCTGCCGCCGCCACCTTGATTACCCGAACTGACTGAAGCTCCTCCGCCTCCACCGCCGCAAGCAGCGACAAGCACTGCAAGAGATAGTAAAGACGCATACTGCGCCAGAGCTCTTATCGTATTCATGTTCAGACCTATTTTCTCAGCGATTGACAACAACACACCTGCGGTTTCGAGACGCGGCAAATCGCAGTGCATTCAATCCCCTAATTATCCTCCTGTTTACATAAGATAAACATCAAAACTTTGTAAACTGCATCGAAGACGGGGACTGACTCAAAACTTAGTGAGTTATCCTGTGCTTGTAATGGAACAAAGCACGGTAAAGATTTGGAATGAGACTTAAGCTGAGTTGAACGCATCAACGACGCGCTCGACTCAAAAGCAGGCAGATCAAAGGAGCATTAACTTAGCGCACTCAATCAAAGATTTTCAACGTCGTACTCATTAGCCGTAGAGTTCTAACCAAACTACCACTCCCCCGTATTCTCCATACTCGCCCATGGCTCTTGCGCTGGCAGGGCATCACCTTTTTGAAGCAGCTCCACACTGATACCATCGGGGGATCGAATGAACGCCATATGCCCATCACGTGGCGGTCGATTAATCGTCACGCCCATAGCTTGAAGGTGCGCGCAGAGAGCGTAAATGTCGTCAACACGGTATGCAAGATGGCCAAAATTTCGACCACCCGAGTAGTCTTCTGGATCCCAGTTATACGTCAGTTCTAACTCAGGCGCCTTCTCTGAGCGCGCACGATCCTCATCATCACGTGCAGCAAGATAAATGAGCGTAAAACGGCCTCTCTCACTTTCATAACGCTTGGTTTCGACGAGACCAAGGCCATCGCAATAAAACCTTAGCGATGCATCAACATCGCGAACACGAACCATAGTATGAAGATATTGCATTGCGTCTCCTATCAAGACTGTTTGGAGCGATTCAAAGTAGTGCTTTGATGCTAAGGTCTCAGCATGGCGACTGAACGCGATGCGTATTACCTAAATGAAGCGAAAGTCCGCCTTACTCTGAGCGAATGGGCTTTTGATCTCATCGCGTCTCTCTCGTCATTTGTGATTGGACATGATGCCGTATAGACTCAAGAGAACTGCGCAAAAGCATCAAAGGACTGTGCCTGAGATCATGCAAAGAATAAAGAACCGACATAGAGAAGTAAAACGGTTCACGAACTGGAGAGTACTTACTCCTGTCTACCTAACTTTATTAGCACTATTAGCACTTTTCGCTTTCTCGAATCTTGCACAAGCTGAGAATCAGCTCGCAAGCAAGCCTATAAACGTAAGCATTGCGTTTTCGGATGGAGATCCGCCGACCTCATGGTCAAAGGATGGTATCGCAGCACAAGGATTGTTGCCCGAGCTCGCTTCCGCAGTATTCAATCGCATTGACAACATTCAATTGGATGCGGCTCCCCTGGCCTAGAGCCAAGCTAATGGCGAAGAAGGCAACAGTAGATGGCCTATTAACCTACCCTTCAAAATCGCGCCAAGAATACCTACTTTTTAGCGAACGACCCACGTATGTCATGGACTACAGCTACGTGATATACAACAAAAATAATCCCAGAAGCGCAGAGCTAGCGCGTCTTCCAAGCTTTAGAGCGCTTGGGGACTTCATCATGGCAACAGAGGGGCCAGACGTAGCCGATTCGTGGGAGGAAGTGAATCTGCCGATCGACGCATTCCCGCGCTTTTACGTCAATAAAGCAATACAGATGTTTCATTTAGTGTTGCGCCGCAACAGCGCAGATTACTTCATTCGAAACCTCGAAGAAGCAAAATATATCGCCCGCTCCTTAGGTTACAGTGAGCAACTCGGATACACGAAAGTCACATTCAAGACGCAGAATGTTGTTCCCTTTCACCTAGGTATTCAGAGATCCCATCCAAAATCGCAGTACATCATCCAGCAGATCAATGCCGTGCAACGCTCTCAAGAATTTGAGCAAGAGGCTATGCAAATCATCAAACGCTATCAGTAATCTAAGGCCTTGCCGCGTTTTGTTGTCGGAAAGCGACACAGCGCAGCCTTAAGGTATGGTGGTGCAAGGAGGGCGTGAGGGGTGCTCGGGGGCTTAACAGAAGCCCCCGCAAAAAGAACTACTGCAACTTGTAGTAGGTTGGCACTAACTTAGACAAAGCGTCAAGGGATGCCTCTTTCGCAAAAACAGGGCTATCTGTTGATTTATCGGGAAAGAAGCCAAGTAAAATCTCGATCGTGCCACCCTCTGCAAAACGGCTCATCCAATCCCCCTCTACAATGCCAATCGTACTTCCTTCCATACGATCTAGCGGGATAATCTCGCTACCGTTAATGCGCACACCAACGCCCTCAAGGTTCGCATCGATATCTGACGAGCTGTCTATGACGAGTTGGTCCGACTTCAATATCAAACGAATCTGCGAAAGGTAATCACCATCTCCCATCTGCAAAGTCGGTGTACTCAATACCAAATCCTCGCCCTGCTCAAAGCTTTGACGCAAAGTCCAGATATCGACAGTAACCGGCAAATCTTTGCGGCTCACATCAAGCGCATTCTCTAGCGATCTTTGGCCTGTCGTCTCTTCGGCTTTCACTGGAACTGGCGCGATCTCTTTTTCAGCTGCAGATGTTGATTGGGGACGTGGCTCGGCCGAGGCTGCTTCCGGCTCCGCTGCGGAAACCGCAACTGGGTTCAACTCGCTAGACGCACTATCCGCCGAATTCGTGACCATTTCAGATTGATTGCTTTGCCCGCTAGCTTCGCTCGCGGCAAGTGCAGAACCGGCCGCCTTCAGCGCAGCCTCCTCAGACGCGACTTGTTCCGTTTGCGCCTTGGAAGATGTGACCGAATCATCGACACCAGAGCGGTCTAGGTCAGCATCCTCTGAAACCGCCTCTTCCGCGGCTGAGTCTTGAGCCGAGACTTCTTGGTCAGCGACTTCTTGACCAGTGATTTGTTGATCAGAACCAGCTGCATTAGGGCCTGATGTAGCGGAACTCTGGCTTGGTTCCTCTACCAAGGCTTCGGCATCCGGCGTGCTTGCGCAGCCTACAGAAAGGCTCAGAGCAGCGACTAACGCGCTCGATGTCGCGACTTTCATCAGTTTCATTAATATGTCCTCGCACTATCATGCTTCGTTGTTTTTGTATTTGATATTTCTCGGTGTATACCAACAGTGTAGACACAGCCTAAAAAATAGCCGGACAGAATCAGTAGAAAAAGGTAAACGGATGTAATAATGCATAGCATCCGAGCGATCTGGCCCAACAGCTTCACCATCCAGCACTTAACAATACACCTTGATCGGTTCTTTGATGCCTGCTCCACGAGAAAAGTTGATCAACCTGTCCAGAAGGAAACCGTTCAACTCCTGTCCACGAGACAGAACGACGCTGCCACTCAAAGCACACACGTCTTCCTCGAGAATCATGCCAATTTTAAGCTCAGTGACTTTGACCTCTCGCACTGTTTTCGTGTCCTGAATAGGTCGATAACTATCTAACGCAGAGAGTAAGTCGAGATCTTGCTCATTAGTGAAGTGTGTTTTGGCCGCTTTGATTGCCTCTTGAATCGACAGCTGCTTGTGTAGCTTAGTCGTTTCAATCCAGGTAGCTAGACGCAACAAACGCGCTCCGAGCTGCACGCGTTCAGGCAGACTTTCGATATCGGCATCTGTTCCAAACTGCGATTCAATCATCAGGGCGACGCGCCCAAGACGAGGTATCCGCTCGAGAAGTTGCGCGCCTTGTTCCGGAATCGCTTTGAGCATCTGCTTGTCTTGCTCACTAAGATTCACTGAATTAAATGCTCGCTTTAACGCATCTTCAGGCAGAGACAACGCACCTAACTGACAAAGCATGGCCGCGATATCGTACTCCCAACGGTTTGCCAGCTTTTTCTCGTTCACAACATGCATGGCTAAACGACGAATGAAAAAAGCCGTTCTAAACGCTTCCGGTGCCGCGATATTCAAAATATCTGCAAGTACTTTGATTGTGCCTTTCAGAGTATTCTCTAACAGGTCTTTCTCGGCACGGCGCAAACGATACAAATGCGAGGCTTCTTGCAGAGCGTCGACGAGGTCTTCTGTTTCGCAAGGTTTCATCAAGAAGCGAAAAATATTTCCTTGGTTAATCGCCTTCATCGCAGATTCGAGATCCGCATGCCCCGTTAAAAGAATGCGCGTTGTATTCGGATGCTGCTCTCTAGAACGCCTTAATAGCTCTGCCCCATCCATTTCAGGCATACGCATATCCGACATCAATACTTCAAACACATCGTCTTCCATTAGCGCCAACGCGGCGGCTCCAGACTCCGCCGTAGTGACATCAAAGTATTCGTATAAATTACGCTCTAGCCCTTGCAGGACATGCGGCTCGTCATCCACACAAAGAATTTTTGGCAGCTCTTCATCCATAAGCGTTACTTAAGCCTCAAGTTATCGTTCTTTCAAACGTTGTGCCTGTTCTTTCCAATCCGGCAGTTTTTCACTTAAATCAAACCGTTCGATCAATTCAGGAAGCACATCAATGCCCCGCGCTAGTTGTCGCGCCATATGAATAATGACAGGCAAAACACTGGAAGAGCTGATACTGCGTTCATACAGCCGACCGGTCAGCACCGCATTGAATATTTCCGCTGAAAAGCCCCACATAAGGAGTAAGTAAGCGCCAACTTGAGCGTCCGCTAGGCCGAACAGTTCTAACTCGATTTCCTCGATTTCTTTTTCCGTCGCATAACTGATTCGACCCACATATTCTTGCGCCTTATCCGGAAAAGCCTGTATCAAGGCTCCCTGCCCAAGATCACTGAGCAACCCTGCAAGCTGGGCGTCTGCAACCATGCTTTGATCAATATCTGCCGCGATTAGAGCGGCCATTTTACTGATCATAAAACTTTCTTTGGTAATCTTTTCAATATCGAGCAGCGGCGAGCTAGACGCGGTAGAGTAGGTTTCAGCAAACAGGACAAACTCTTTCACCATCTCGGCCCCAAGCCGAACGACGGCCACGTGCACGTCGCTGGTTTCTCCGCCCCGAGAAAACAAAGCCGAATTGGTTACCTGCAGCACCTTCGTCGCGAGTGCTGCGTCCTCTTCGATCACCGCCGCAATATTTTCTAAATCTGCGTTGTTTTGAATAAGCGATTGAATTTGTGCATACACTCTTGGCGGGCTAGGTAGGGAACGGATGCCGCAAATCAAACGTCGCATCTCGCTATTCGGCAAAGAGTTCAACGCGTTCTCAATTAAGCTCAATACATTGATCAATTCGTCTGGGTCAAAAGGCTTATCTAGCCAACGGTGGGAAATAAAGCTGCTGCGCAACGCAGCAGACTGATCGGCCTGGCCCGAGAGCACAACGCGAACTGTATCAGGATATTTTTCTTCAATTTTACCGAGCAGTTTCTCCCCATCCATGCCCGGCATGCGCATGTCCGATACAATGACGTCGAAGGGCTCCTCTTCAAAACACTCAAGGGCGTCCTCTCCAGAGTTCGCCGTCTCGATATCCCAGTCACTGTCGAACAGCGCTCGCTGAATGCCATCAAGAATATTTTGCTCATCATCAACGAACAAAATTCGCATCATAACAAGCGTCTCTCACTTTCAATTTCCTGCAAGACCTCCGCTAGATATGCCGCATCACAGGGCTTATCTAGCCATCGGTGAGCAAGCTCTGCATCGTCTAGTTGCAAGCTTTGATCCGCATAGCCAGACAAAATGACACGTGTGATACTCGGGTCTAAAGCACGTACTTCTTTGAGCAAGCGATCGCCCTTCATAGCAGGCATAGACATATCGGTGACGATCACATCGTAATGGCCTTGCTCGATTTTAATCAGCGCTTCTGGGCCACTCAAAGCAGAGTCAATCGACCAGCTCGTATCTCGCAAGTTACGCTGTATCGCATTAATAATGAGTCGATCATCATCGACAAAAAGTATATTCATAGTCCCAATCCCATGCTTAACTTAATCCGCCGCTTAAGCCGGTTTCTCTGCATCAAGCGACGCTTCAGGTTGTGATACTTTTAGAGGAACGAAGACAGAGAAACACGATCCCTCTCCCATAGTAGATTCGAGCTCCAAACGGCCCTTATGTTTTTCAACTATGACCGAGTAGGCAATATTGAGCCCCTGCCCTGTTCCCTTACCCACCGCTTTTGTGGTGAAAAACGGCTCAAAAACCCTCTCTTGAATTTCTTTTGGAATGCCACAGCCATTGTCGCGGACATCGATGCGTAGAAACTCTGCTTCGATCTTCGCAATCACATCAATTTGCCCAAGGTCGCTGCTCTGCTCAGCCTTGAGTCGATCCTCAATCGCGTGCGCTGCATTCACCACCAAGTTCAAAATCACTTGATTGAACTCATCCAAAATCAGCTGAACAGGTGGAATATCCGGTTCAATATCGAGTTTTAAATGCGCCAAATATTTCCACTCATTTCGGCAAATAGTCGTCGTCGACTCAAGCGCCTCTTTGACATCTGCGGCACTAAAATTTCCCTCACTCGCATGCGAAAACGACTTCATGGCACGAACAATCGTGCTCACCCGCCCCAAACCCTCGAGTGACTGATCAATCGACTTGGGAATCTCTTGAGTAATAAAGCTAAACTTCGCCTTCTTGAGCATCTTTTCCAGGTCTTCAACTTGCTGTTTGCTGTTTTCGTCACAGCAGCCCGACACAATCTGGCGATACATCTCAACGGCTTGAAGGACGTGTCCGGACGCTTTTTTCATAAAACTCATGTTGTCAGACACATATTGAATAGGCGTATTGATCTCGTGCGCAATTCCCGCGGCCAATTGTCCAATAGATTCGAGCTTCTGGGCTTGGCGTAACTGCTGCTCCATAATCATGCGAGCGGTGATATCTCGGATCATTGCGACATAATGCAGGCTTTCATTAAAAAACAGACGCGAAAACACAACCTCATAGTAATTTGTGCCTGCGTCGCTATAAGTCGAAAACTGCAGAGTGAGCCCACTCGCGCCCCTCTCGAGATCGGAGTGCTCCCAGTCTTCAAGCGCCGCAAATGATCCAAGTTCTGGAATCAGATCAAGAATATTCTTCGTCTCAATCGGGCTATGTTCGGCGCCAAATAAACGCTGCGCAGACACATTGTAGGTATCGACATCACCCTGCTCGTTAAGTACCAGCAAAGCGTCAGCAAGAGAGCTAATAACGGCATTTTCACGCTGCATCAGACTTGCCGATTTTCGGCGTTCACTATCAAGCCGAGTGCCCAGTAGAACACCCACCAGCGAGGCGCCAAGAAATAGTGCGATCTCGGTGATCATGTTCCACGAGATGACCTCATGCGGCTGGCTCGACAACACATAGGCATTTTCCGGCTGCACGTAAAACTCAGACGCCACCATCGCAACATAATGCATAGCAGACACGGCAGCACCGATAAACACGGCAGACAGAAAACGCACTCGTATCGAACTTTCTTTATCGGCTTTTGTGGCATGGGTATAAATGGCAACCACTGCAAGTAGATGGGCGACAACAATTGAAAATACAAACATCAATGGATCGTAACGAAAGCCGCCCTGTGAGAGGTGCATCGCCTCCATACCGATGTAATGCATCAAACCAATGCCAGCCGCCATTGCCAGCCCACCCATCTGCACCGCAACCACGTCAAAGCGTTTTTTAGCAAGAATAGAAATGGCAACATAGCTACCGAGTAACGCAGGCACAATGGAAAGCAAGGTCTGCCCTAGATCAAAATGTACCGGTGTTTCCAAGTGAAAGGCATGCATGCCGGTGAAGTGCATCGCCCAAACACCACAACCCATGACGACTGCAGCAACATACATCCAAATGTCTTCGTGCCGCCCCAGCTCTTTGCGCCAACTTCGCTCCACAATCGTCAGCATCGACATCGCCGCCATCACCGCAAACAGCACAGACCAAACAACCAGAGACACATCGTATGAGCCTGCAATCGGCTCAAATACGTCTTGATTCAATTCTGAAAATCGCCAAAATTCCATCATGTCGTTACCAAGGAAGATCAAAGCGAATATAGTCAAGAATTAAGATATTTCTTGGTTAAAAAACACGCTACACTGAAACGAACGGGATTCAGGCACTTCGGCTTACAGTTTCTGGCGAGAGCAGAGGCATTTTGCTCAGAGCGTGCTA
>NZ_LWFT01000560.1:0-5016 GCF_001635105.1 Oleiphilus sp. HI0079 | reverse complement strand
AACGCAACAAAACCTCCGATATCGTTTTAGTTGGAAAACAAGACGATCTGGAGGTTTTTTTATTTCAGCATGCCGCCTATGCCGCTTTAAAACACCGTATTCAAGTTCTTCACGCTGGCTCGATCGTTGAAATGAGCGATAAACCTTCTCGCGTCTTGCGTCAAAAGCAAGATAGTTCTATGGCTGAAGCGCTCAAGATGGTTCGTCATGGAGAGGCTGAAGCCGTTGTGAGTGGCGGTAATACTGGCGCCTTGATGGCTCTGGGTCGATCTATTCTTGGAACTTTTCACGGTGTTGATCGGCCTGCTATCACCAAGTTATTCCCTTCGAAGTCTGGCGGTACCCTCGTCTTAGATCTTGGTGCGACTGTCGATAGCTCTGCAGAGCAGCTTTTGCAGTTCGCATTGATGGGGCAGATACTGGCCCAGGTTATTAAGAATAAGCCTCAGGCGTCGGTAGCATTACTCAATGTTGGCGACGAGGATATTAAGGGCAATGAGGTCGTCCGCTTGGCGGATGCGCTAATCAAAGATACTCAAGAAATTAATTACATCGGTTTTGCTGAAGGCGGAGATATATTCCGTGGTAAGGCAGATGTACTGGTATGCGATGGATTTGTCGGAAATATCGCATTGAAAAGCGCAGAGGGAGCGGCGGGTATCATCCTTTCAGGTGTCAAAGAGTTTTTTGATAAGAATTTCTATCGTCGTTTATTGGGGCGTTTGGTCCTACCATTAATGGGTGATGCGTTGCGTCAATTAGACCCCGAGACGCATAATGGAGCCATGTTTCTTGGTCTAAATGGCGTGGTTGTGAAAAGTCATGGCTCCTCAAGCGTAGCGGCATTTATTCACGCTATCGAGCTAGCAGAGCGCGAAGCCGCGGAAAACCTCCCTGAACAAATTAATCGGATACTGGAGCTGGCCTCAATCGACTGATTTGGCTCAGCCCGAAATAGGAGAAGAAATGTCTTTGGTATTTATGTTTCCTGGGCAAGGCTCTCAGACAATTGGCATGATGTCTGAGCTTTTAAGTCTGTCTGAACGCGCGAATAAAGTGTTTGACGAGGCATCAGCTGCGATCGACATCGACCTGAGAGCCCTAGCTTTGGGTGGGCCAGAGGATCGAATAAATCAAACTGAAATTACGCAACCTTTAATTCTGACTGCGAGCATTGCAGTTTGGCAGGAGTGGTGTGCTCGCTCAGACCTTCGTCCTCAATATATGTGTGGCCATAGCTTGGGAGAGTACACGGCGCTAGCTGCGTCTGGAGCGATCACTCTTGCGGATGCAGTTAGCCTTGTGCATTTGCGCGGCAAGCTCATGCAAAGTGCCGTGCCATTAGGTCAGGGCGCTATGGCGGCTTTGTTAGGTTTGGAGGACTCCGCTGTCGAACGGGTCTGTGAAGAAGCGCAGCAATTTGGCGTGGTTTCTGCGGCTAACTTTAATTCGCCGGGCCAGGTCGTGATTGCTGGAGCGAATGCGGCGCTTGAGAAAGCGATTGAGTTGGCGAAAGAGGCTGGAGCACGCCGAGCGGCCATGCTGCCGGTTAGTGTGCCTTGTCACTGTGCGCTGTTAGAACCGGCTGGGCAGGAGCTTGCAGAAGCCATCAATGCTATTGAGATGTTAGAGCCTTCGGTGCCCATCGTGCAGAATTTTACTGCGGCAGTTCCGAGCTCAATGGATGAGCTAAAACACAATTTGCTGCAGCATTTGCATCAGCCTGTGCGTTGGGCGGATTCAATTCGTTATCTTATAAGTCGTGATGCAGGTCAGTTTGTCGAGTGTGGTCCGGGTAAGGTTTTGGCTGGCTTGAATAAACGTATTGATCGCTCTGTGACGTCGTATGCGATATCTGATATCGAGTCAATTGAGGCTACTAAGGCTGTATTGCAGGGAGAGGGTGCGTAAATGCTTGGAGAGAAAAAAGTAGCATTGGTAACAGGTGCCAGTCGTGGTATTGGTCAAGCAATAGCGAAGGCGCTGGCGGCCGATGAAAACCTGACAATCATTGGCACTGCCACGACAGAGGCTGGCGCCTCCTCGATTTCGCATTATTTTGCTAAATGGGGCTTAGACGGAGATGGAATAGTCATGGATGTGAGTGACCCTGATTCCGTGAGTGAGGGGGTTGCTCAGGTGACATCGGCTTATGGCCCACCAATGATTTTGGTCAATAATGCGGGTATTACCAAAGATGGTTTGATGCTTCGTATGAAAGAGCAGGACTGGCAGCAGGTAATACAAACCAATTTGAGTTCAGTTTATCGCACCTCAAAAGCAGTGTTAAAAGGGATGACCAAGGCGCGCTGGGGACGAATCATCAATGTCAGTTCTGTTGTCGCGCAGATGGGAAATCCAGGTCAGGCAAATTATTGTGCGTCCAAGGCTGGGATAGAAGGCTTTACGAGATCCTTGGCTCATGAAATCGGAAGTCGCGGGATCACTGTCAATGCTGTGGCTCCCGGATATATCCAAACAGATATGACAGAAGAACTGAGTGAGGATAATAAGGCCTCTATGTTGTCGAGGATCCCGCTTGGTCGACTCGGAACTGCCGCGGAAGTCGCGTCTGTCGTCGCTTATTTGGCATCTACCCAAGCTGCTTATGTTACCGGTCAAACGATCCATGTTAACGGCGGCATGTATATGTCTTAAGGTATAGCTTAGATGCTTGTCTCACTTGAATGATTCAACTAGACTAGCACGCATTAATTGGCCTGAAGCGCGAGAAGAGGTCGTTATCGGCTTGAGGGCTCAGACGATTTACGGGGCGCTGCTGAATTGAGCTACCGGTTTCCATTAAGAGAGGAATGTATGAGTACTGTAGAAGAACGCGTAAAAAAGATTGTATGCGAGCAATTAGGTGTTAAAGAAGCTGAAGTGCAAAACACTTCTTCTTTTGTTGATGATCTCGGTGCAGACTCTCTTGATACCGTGGAACTGGTAATGGCTCTGGAAGAAGAGTTTGAGACAGAGATTCCTGATGAGGAAGCGGAAAAGCTTTCTACAGTACAAGAAGCGATCGATTATATTATTGCTAACCAATAATTAGTCGAACGCGACCGTCGAACCGTCCACAAGCTAATCGGCTTTGGGCGGTTTTTTGGTATTTGCGTCGCCTATAATTTTTTACGGAGTTAGTTCATGTCAAAACGACGTGTAGTAGTTACGGGGCTTGGTGCTTTGACGCCGCTTGGCAACTCAGTAGCTGACACTTGGCAGCGTTTGCTAGCGGGAGAGAGCGGTATAGGCTTTGTAGAGCGTTTTGACACCACGGACTTTCCCGTAAAAATTGGTGGTGAACTTAAAGGCTTGGATATTGGTGATTATTTGGATCGCAAAGAAGCGAGGCGCATGGATCCATTTATGCACTACGGAATGATTGCCTGTATGCAAGCTGTCGAAGATGCCAACCTAGAGGGTTTAAACGAACGTCAACTAAAGCGAACGGGTGTTGCGATGGGGTCCGGGATCGGTGGTATCGAGATGATCGAGACCATGCGGGATACATACAACAAATCTGGCTCGCGACGTGTCTCTCCGTTCTTTGTACCAAGCGCGATCATTAACATGATCTCTGGCAATGTAGCGATTAAATATGGCTTTAAAGGGCCTAATATTGCAGTTGTTACTGCCTGTACTACGGGCACGCACAATATTGGCTACGCCGCTCGCACGATATCTTACGGCGATGCAGATGTGATGCTTGCCGGAGGTGCGGAAATGGCTACTACTCCTGTCGCTATGGCTGGTTTCGCCAATGCGAAGGCTCTTTCTACTCGTAATGATGAGCCAACAAAGGCGAGCCGTCCTTGGGATACGGCTCGTGATGGTTTTGTTCTCTCCGATGGCGCCGCTTGCGTTGTTTTGGAAGAATACGAGCACGCCTTAGCTCGCGGTGCGGAAATTTATGCGGAGGTTGTGGGTTTTGGTATGAGTGATGATGCCTTTCATATCACCTCGCCCTCAGAAGATGGCGAGGGCGCACGTGCTTCTATGGAAAATGCCCTGAATGATGCAGGAATAGCCGCCGAGCAAGTGGATTATATTAACGCGCATGGCACATCTACACCCCTAGGCGATGTCGCAGAGGCGAAAGCAATCGAAAGCTTATTCCCGCATAGCAGCAGCGGTTTGTTGGTTAGTTCAACCAAATCATCGATTGGCCATCTGCTAGGCGCAGCAGGGGCGGTTGAAGCGATGTTTAGCATACTCGCCATTCGAGATAACGTTGCACCACCAACGATTAATGTTGAAGAACAAGAGCCGGGAGTCGCGCTGGACGTTGTTCCAAACAAAGCTCGAGAAGCAGAGATTTCAACGGTATTGAGTAACTCATTTGGTTTTGGCGGTACGAACGGGACGCTTATTTTCAAAGCACTATAAATGTTGTTGAAGACGATACGCTGTATCTAATCAACGCCGAGTCGAGACCGAGTATCCAATCCTAAGAAGAACAAGACCAAGCAAAGTGATCGTAGTCGCTTTGTGTTAACGCCTAAACCCCAATAATTGAGCACAATCGCTATGAGTGCATTGCTATTCAGCTCTCTTGACGACGATGGCGCCTCGCCACTTAGCCTAAGCAATCGAGCTTTGTCTTATGGGGATGGTATTTTCGAGACCATTCGTATCGTTGATGGCATGGTTCCATTGCTGGATTACCATAGAGCTCGCTTTTTGCGGGGGGTTGAGGTTCTGGCTTTAGGTCCTTCGCTTGAGATGCTTCAGCAGTTTGATCAAGCTTTAGAAGACGTCGTGCGAAGAATGCAGCTCATTGAGCATCAATCAGGCCTTGTAAAGCTTTTTGCTATCCGCAGAGAGGGTGGTCGTGGTTACGCCCCGATGCAGCCAAGTGTGACAGATTTCCACCTACAAGCGTTCGAATTGCCGCAGTATCAAGCGGATTTCTACAGAAAAGGTATTGATCTAAAGCTGTGTGCTTACCAATTAAGCGAGCAGCCGAATCTAGCTGGCATTAAGCACATGAATCGTCTCGACCAAGTCCTTGCA
>NZ_LWFT01000559.1:0-3220 GCF_001635105.1 Oleiphilus sp. HI0079 | reverse complement strand
TTCTTCTTTTTGACCTTCGCTTTTTCCAGCAGCAAGTCTACAACAGCATCTTCTACAATTACGGCCTCGACCTGAGAACGGTTCTCTGCCTGATTGTAATGTGTAACAACCTCTTCCGGAGTTTCGTAAGTCGACGCAATTTCCTGGATCTTCTCGTCAACTTTTGCAGGATCAGCCTTAATATCGTTCTCTTTTACGATCGCCGCGAACAACAAACCAGTCTTGACACGATTTGTTGCCTGCTCTGCAAACAACTCGTTCGGAAGCTGAGATAAATCCATATCCTGACCACCACCAAACTGCTGAATCGCTTCGCGCTTCATCGTTTCGATTTCCTGCGCAACCATAGACTCAGGGATATCTATGTCGTTTTGCTCTGCAAGCGCTGCAACCATTTGCTGCTTCAAGTTGTTAGCGACCGCATTTTTCAGCTCGCGTTCCATGTTCTTCACGACCTCAGCTTTGAACGCCTCTTCGTCATCAGACTCAACGCCGTACTTACTGAAAAACTCCTGATCCATCTCAGGAAGAACAATTTCTATATTCTCTTTAACTGTCACTTCAAAACGCGCTTCTTTGCCAGCCAAGTCTTCATTTCCGTAGTCTTCAGGGAAGGTAACGTTTAACTCTACTTCCTCACCTGCTTTCGCACCGACCAAGCCTTCTTCAAAGCCAGGGATCATTTGACCCGAACCTAGCGTGATGCGTTGATCTTCAGCGGTTCCGCCTTCAAACTGCTCATCACCAACAAAACCTTTGTAATCGACAACAAGCGTATCTTTCTTCTTGGACTTGCGCTTGACCGACTTAGGCGTACCGTGCTGACGACGTAACATGTCAATCATGTCCTTGATGTCTTTCGCCTTAATCTCTGCCTCAGGCTTTTCAAGCTCGATACCTTCTACGTTTACACCCTCAATTTCTGGGTAAACCTCGACTACAGCAACGAATTCAAAATCCTTGCCTTCTTCAGTCTGCTTTGGCTCAAACTTAGGGTAACCAACCGGTGAAATCCCTTCTTTGCCCAACGCTTCGATATAAGAGTTGCGCATCAACTCGCCAATTACTTCTTGACGAACCTGTGCTCCAAAACGCTTTTTAACGACCTTTGGTGGAACCTTACCTGGACGGAAGCCATTCAATCGCACAGTACGAGCTGTTTGCTGCAGTCGCTGCTCCACTTCCTGTTCTATTTGCTCTGCTGGAACGCCAATGGTGACGCGACGCTCAATGGAAGATGTTGTTTCAACAGAAACTTGCATGGAAATTCCTCAACTCAAATACTCTAAAATCAATTCAACACAGGCACGGAAACCGCAAAGCCTGCACAGTACACTAATAATGGGGGACGAATAGTAAGAGCCATGCCAGTACTTGGCAAGCATTTTGTTCACATTAAGCGACGAGGAATAAGAGAAAGGAGAAAAACTTTGCAAACTAGATAAACATGGTGCGAGTGGGGAGACTCGAACTCCCACGCCGTAAGACACTAGAACCTAAATCTAGCGCGTCTACCAATTCCGCCACACTCGCACATATCTACTTAAAACTTTATGAGGATTGCCCTCACATTTGTAACAGGAATTGGGGTGGGCGAAGGGGATCGAACCCTCGACCGCAGGAATCACAATCCTGAGCTCTACCGACTGAGCTACGCCCACCACTACTCGGACTCTGCCAAAAAATGGCGCACCCGGTAGGATTCGAACCTACGACCCACGGCTTAGAAGGCCGTTGCTCTATCCAACTGAGCTACGGGCGCTCGAACCCAGATTCTACCTGTTACATTCTCGTAGAAAATTGGTCGGGGTAGAGAGATTCGAACTCCCGACATCCTGCTCCCAAAGCAGGCGCGCTACCAGACTGCGCTATACCCCGACTCATCATTGCTTGGGTTACCCCTCACAAGATGGCGCGAATAATACAGACGGTTTTTAACCTCGTCAACATTTAATCTCGCTAAAAAGTTAAAATATTTTGTGCCTGCAAATACCCTTTAACTTAGATCAGCAAAACACTTTTTATTATGAAAAGACCATGAGAAAATGCGCATCCTGAGTTAGCCACCGCACCCACTGAGTGTCACAAGTATTCTAATGAGCGCAAACATTATCGACGGCAAGAGAATTGCCGACAACCTGAAGGGCGAAATCGCCAAACAAGTTGAGTCAAGAGTAAAAGAAGGCAAGAGAAGACCTGGCCTCGCCGTCATTCTGGTAGGCGACGACCCTGCCTCGCAGGTATACGTTCGCAACAAAACAAATGCCTGCGAAAAAATAGGGTTCACTTCCGAAGCAATTATCCTTCCTGCATCTACGCAACAGGAAGAACTTGAAACCCTTATCGACAAGTTCAACAACGCGCCAGAAATGGACGGCATACTCGTTCAGCTTCCGCTTCCCGATCACCTAGACAGCGACGCATTGCTAGAACGCATCAGACCGGACAAAGATGTTGACGGCTTTCACCCGTTCAATCTTGGCAGGCTCGCGCAGCGACTTCCTCTTTTAAGACCCTGCACCCCAAAAGGAATCATTACCTTGCTCGAAAGCACGGGCCAAACAATCCGTGGTAAAGATGCGGTCATTGTTGGCGCTTCGAACATAGTCGGTCGCCCAATGGGACTGGAACTGCTTTTGGCAGGCTGCACAGTCACCACAACCCATCGATTCACGCGCAACCTACCAGAGAAAGTTTCTCAGGCAGACATAGTTATCGTTGCGGCCGGTAAACCTGGCTTGGTAAAAGGTGAATGGATCAAAACTGGAGCAATCGTGGTTGATGTAGGCATCAATCGACTCGAGGACGGATCTCTGGTAGGTGATGTCGAGTATGAAGTTGCTAAAGAACGGGCCGGCTGGATAACGCCTGTTCCCGGAGGTGTCGGCCCAATGACGGTTGCAACATTAATGGAGAACACGCTCTACGCAGCAGAACACCTGCACGACTAATTATTAAAAAACAAAAAGGCGAGCCAGTTGCTCGCCTTTTTGTTACTTCCCATAAGTCAATATCAACTACGACGCCAACTTGTTCCGCCCTTACTGTCGTCAAGTACAACACCCTGCCCCGCCAATTCATCACGAATGCGATCGGACTCTGCCCAGTTTTTATCTGCTCGAGCTTGAGTGCGTTGCGAAATCAAGGCTTCAATTTCATCTTCAGACAACCCGCCCTCTTGCGCTGGAGCCTGCTTAAAGTAATCCTCTGGATTGGACTG
>NZ_LWFT01000558.1:0-6214 GCF_001635105.1 Oleiphilus sp. HI0079 | reverse complement strand
GGATCTGCAAGAGATTCTTCGAGATTTGGTAGAAATAAGTCAACTGGATTCCCGTATGGATAGCTCGGAGACCAGTGAGCGCGATTTCTTCGAAGTGTGTGAGTACGTGCGGATAGGCACGTTAAATCTTTACCTCGAGTTTAATGAGCTGCCTGACGGTGCTTCAAACGAAGAAACTGCACCGACCCTTCATTAAAACACTCGCGGCAGCAATCTAGAATTAACAGAATAACGAACTAAACGTATGAGCATTACCAAGAAAGAATTCGCGGCACGGCGTAAAGCGCTTGCCGAGCAGATGGGCGACAACGCAATTGCAATCCTTCCTGCATCCAAGCTGAAGGTGCGCAACCATGACGCTGACTTTCAATTTCGTCAGGATAGCGATTTTTACTATCTAACAGGGTTTAATGAACCAGAGGCTGTCTTGGCGCTTATTCCGGGTAGAGAGCACGGCGAGGCTGTGCTCTTTTGCCGAGAGCGTGATCCGGCAAAAGAAATGTGGGATGGCAAAATGCTTGGGCCTGAGGGCGCAATTAAGCAGCTTGGTTTCGATGATGCGTTTCCGATTAGTGATATTGATGAAATTCTTCCTGGTTTGATTGAAGGCCGCGACAAGGTGTTTTATGCGCTTGGTCGAAATGCGCAGTTCGATGCACAAATCATGGACTGGGTGAACACGATTCGCAGCAAGGTCAGAAGTGGCGCGCATCCACCCGGTGAGTTTGTCGCTATCGAGTACCCTTTGCATGAGCTTCGATTGTTTAAGAGTAAGGCTGAGATAAAAATCATGAAGCGTGCAGGTGAGATCAGCGCGCAAGCGCATGTGCAGGCGATGAAAGCGTGCAAGCCTGGGCTTTATGAATATAGCCTTGAGGCGGAGATTGTTCATCGTTGTATGCAAAAGGGAGCTCGGTTTCAGGCATATTCTTCGATTGTTGGGGGTGGTGACAATAGCTGCATATTGCATTACATCGAAAACAACGAAGCGTTGAAGGATGGAGATCTTGTATTGATCGATGCCGGTTGTGAGCTAGAACTTTATGCCTCTGACATTACGCGGACGTTCCCGGTCAATGGTGCGTTCAGCGAGGCTCAGGCCGAGATCTATCAGATTGTTCTAGATGCGCAGTACGCAGCAATCGAGCAGGTGAAACCCAACAATCATTGGAATCACCCGCATGAGGCGGCAGTGAACGTTATCGTTGATGGCTTGCTACGGTTGGGCATTTTGAAAGGTAAGCGAGAAGAGATTCTTGAAAACGAGACTTATAAGCAGTTCTACATGCACCGGACAGGGCATTGGCTTGGGTTGGATGTGCATGATGTTGGTGAATATAAAACTGGTGGTGAGTGGCGAGTGCTTGAGCCAGGCATGGTGATGACTGTAGAACCTGGCATCTATATCGCGCCGGGCAGCAAAGGCGTAGCGAAAAAGTACCACGGTATTGGGGTTCGTATTGAAGACGATGTCGTTGTCACTAAAACGGGCAACGAGGTGCTGACTTCTGGCGTACCAAAGGATATCGACGAGATTGAAGCGTTAATGGCAGGGTAGATCCTTTCCGGTCAGTGTATTTTGAAAGAGTTGGTTGAGCGTTCTGAAATGGATAATACGATCAAACAAGTTGACTACGACATTGCGATTGTTGGCGGTGGTATGGTGGGTATACCGCTCGCTATTGGGCTGGCAGAGCGTGGTTTCAAGGTTGCGTTGATCGAGAAGTTTCGTCTCAAAGATGTATCTCATGAAGTGTTGCAGAATAGTTTTGATTTGCGCTCTACCGCGATATCTTTAGGGAGTATTGAACTTCTCCAGGCTCTTGGATTATGGGACGCTGAGCAGGCACTAGCTTGTGCGATTAATCGCGTCCATGTCTCCGAGCAAGGTAAAATGGGCACGACGTCGATTGAAGCACGTGATGTGGGTGTTGATGCTCTCGGTTATGTGGTTCCGAATATGGCTTTGGGCGGACTGTTGCATTCTCGGCTTATGGAAAGTGACGTTGCGGTTCTAGATCAGTCGGTGGTTACTCAGGTTCAGATGACCGATACCTGCGCGCAGCTTGAGCTGGATGTGATAGAAAACAAGGCCGATGGTGATCGTCTTCAGAAAAAAAATCTAACAGCAAAACTCTTTGTGATTGCTGACGGCGCAGAATCTAATTTGGCCAGGTCTCTCGGGATCGATTATTCAATAAAGTCCTACCATCAAAAAGCGATCATCACGAATCTGAAAACCGAGTTAGACAACAAGGGCGTTGCTTATGAGCGGTTTGCTAAATCCGGGCCGGCTGCTTTACTGCCGCTCAAGAGAGACGTCAGCGCTTTGGTCTGGACTCTGCATGATGACGTCGCTGATGAAATGATAGCGATGACAGACGCCGACTTTGCAACGCATATCGAAACACTATTCGGTGGCCGTTTAGGGCGAATTGATAAAGTCGGTGAGCGGGATGCGTACTCTCTAGCGCTCACTCAAGCAAAAGAGCTATGTCGCGAGCGATTGCTTGTCGTTGGAAATGCGGCTCATAGTTTGCACCCTGTTGCTGGGCAAGGGTTTAATCTTGCTTTGCGCGGTATCGTTGCATTTATCGAAGGCCTAACCCTCTGTAAGGAAAATGAGTTTTGGGCTTACAAAAATTTAAAGCCTCTTGTTGATGCGCATCGTGGTGAACAGTTCAAAATCGTGAATTTCAGTGATCAACTTGTAGAGCTGTTCTCTCCAGACTCGCATGTTCCAGCGCTTCTAAGGAGTTCTGGCCTGGTGGCACTGAATTCGTTTAAAGAGTTAAAAACCGAGTTTGCGCGACATACCATGGGTCGAGCCCAATCACTTAAGCCTTTGAGTGCGGGTTGATTGGTTGATTGGTTGAGTGGGGTCTTAGGGCGTTTTTGGGGTGAGTACTATGTATGATCTTGTTATTGTCGGAGCCGGTATTTCAGGTGCAAGCGCGGCTGTCGCTCTTGCCAAGACAGGGCTGCACGTTGCCTTAGTGGATGCGCAGGACCCTAGGCTCGTATCCTCAACAAAAGACAGAACGTGTGTTGATGATTTCTCCTCTCGTGTGAGCGCGATTACGCCAGCCAATGCGCAATGGCTTGAAGATATTGGTGTATGGTCGCATTTAAAGCCGCAGCAGATCCAACCCTACGCCAATATGGAGGTGTGGGAGGAACTTGGCGGAGGTCGTATTCAGTTCGATGCTTTGGATTACCAACGCCCTTGTCTCGGTTTTATTATAGAAAACCAAGCCTTACTCAGCGCGTGTTTCGCAGCGCTAGATACAGCCCCCGACATACACTCGGTAGATTACTTTTTTGGGGCGCGAATCAGCGCCATGCACCTCGATCAACAGCAAAAGGTTAGAGAGCTCGTTTTTGAAGACGATAGCCGGATCAGCACCAAGCTCCTAATTGGGGCAGATGGTGCGAACTCTTTTGTTCGCCGCGCATTGAATATCCCGACCCGAGAGTGGGATTACCAACAATGTGCCATTGTTTGTACGGTTGAGACGGAAAAACCGCACGAAGAGACGGCTTGGCAGCGCTTTTCTGAGCGCGGTCCGGTCGCCTACTTACCTTTGCGCGATACGCTAGATAAGAATGATTCAAGATATGCCCACTTTTGTTCCATTGTTTGGTCGTTGGATACTGCGCACGCAAGATCGACGTATGCGCTTGATGACAAGGCGTTCTGTGCATCTATAGAAAGAGAGCTTGAGGGCCGCTTAGGTCAAGTAAAAAGTGTTTCTGCGCGATGTCTGTTTCCCCTCCGTCAGCGTCATGCGAAATCCTATGTTGTCGATCAGGCGGTATTGCTTGGCGATGCGGCACATACAATTCATCCTCTGGCAGGGCAGGGCCTGAATCTTGGCCTGAGCGATGTCCAAGCATTGGAGGGGATTCTTCAAGACGCTCAGCGGAAGGGTTATGCGCTTTCTCATCCTGTTTTGTTGAAGCGTTATCAGCGGCAGCGCAAGAGCGAGAACTTAGCCATGATGCTCGGGATGGAAGGTTTTAAACGGCTTTTTGGTAGCGAAGATCCGTTGTTGCGCTTGCTCAGAAATACAGGCGTTAATACGGTTAATGCGCATACGTTTATCAAGCGACAAATTGCTACGCGGGCTATGGGGCTATGATTTTGCTTTGCTCTTAGCTTGGAAAAATTCTTGAAATCAATGCGGGAACAGCCGTTTCCACACGCAAAATTCGTGTACCGATATTCACCACTTCAAATTCCTGCTCTTGGATTTTCTCAGCTTCGTAGCGTGTAAAGCCACCTTCTGGTCCAATCATCAGCGTGCAAGCTTGCTCAAGATTAACAGGGCATGATGCTATAGCGCCGGGGTGTGCGAGTATTCGCCTGCTGGCTTGAGAGAAGCGCTTTAGCTCGTCTTCAACAAAGGGTTTGAACCATTTGCGTAACTGGATGTTTGGCAAGACGGTATCTTTTGCTTGCTCAAGGCCTAGAACAGCATTTTCATAGAGGGCCTGGTCGCTGAGCCACGGCGTCTGCCAGTAACTCTTTTCGACCTTCCATGAATTTAGAAGAACGATGTCTTTCACGCCCATGGAGATGCAGCTTTGCAAGGTGCGGCGGAGCATCTTTGGCCGCGGTAGGGCGAGTATTAACTTGAGGGGAAGCGCAGAGGGTGGAGGTTCGTTGCAGTCAAACTCAATAAGGGCCTGTTCTGGCTTGATCTCAATCAGACGAGCCTGGCCCATCATGCCGTTTTCGATACCTACATTAAGGGTATCACCCACCTCTGCTTTGAGTGTTTTCAACAAATGCTGAAACTGCCTGCCGGTAATGTTGGCCTGGCCGTACCTCAGGCCCTGACACTGATCCAATGCCACATTCTGATCACATATCTGCCTGGCTTTAAGCAGTAACAGGTTCATGTTGCTGGCGTGTCTGCTTCAGTTTCATCGTTGGGCTTCTCTATCATCTTGGCGAATACAAGGCCTACTTCAAAAAGGAGCCACATTGGAACAGCAAGGAGCGTTTGAGAAATGACATCAGGCGGTGTGAGCAACATACCAACAACGAAGCAGCCAATAACGAGATAAGGACGTTTTTCTGAAAGGCTCGAGGTTGAGGTGGCACCAACTGCGACTAAGATAATGATCGCAATGGGTATTTCAAAAGCAAACCCGAATGCGAAAAACATCTTTAGGACGAAGTCGAGGTACTGGCTGATGTCGGTCATAATAGCGACGTCTTCAGGCCCGGCTGATGTGAAGAATCCAAAGACGAGAGGAAACACAACAAAGTACGCGAAGGCCATGCCGAAGTAGAAAAGTATGATGCTGGACACGAGCAAAGGGATTGCGAGTTTGCGCTCTTTGTCAAAAAGAGCGGGTGATATAAATGCCCAAACCTGATACAAAATTACCGGCATGGCGATAAAAATAGAGGCAACGAACGTCAACTTGAATGGTGTTAGAAATGGCGATGCTACGCCCGTAGCGATCATTGTTGCGCCTTCAGGTAAAAGCGCTCTTAAAGGTTCTGAAAGCAAAAAATACAGGTCGTTCGCGAAATAATAGAGACTAAGAAAAATAACCATTACGGCGATGACGGCGCGTAACATACGGTCGCGAAGTTCAATCAAGTGTGCGATCAAAGGTTGTGCTTGATCTTTGTCGTCCGGGTTGACGGAGTCTTGCTCGCTCATGGGTTTACCTGTTCCGGATGGAAGCGATTGTTTCTGCTCAAGGTTATCGTCAGGCTCAAGACTATTCTACAGCGCAAGGCGACTCAGTCGCTCAAGACTTCTTAAGAGTATCTTCTTCGGCCGGTTCTGCTTGCTTGTCTCGTTTTGGCTGCTTGTTTGCTTCGGGTTCAAAGCTTGAAGAGGCTTCAGCCAAAGCGTGGCTGACAGTTTCGTGAATTTTGTTCGCATCATCATTAATATTAATGCTTTTGCCTTGCTCTTTTAACTGTTCGCGGAGTGTTTCAATTTCAAGTTGTCGATCAATTTCTTGGCTGAATGTACTGGCCATTCGCCGGGCTTTACCAACCCAGCGGCCAACCGTCTGCGCAGCTTTTGGAAGCCGTTCGGGGCCGAGAATAAGAAGAGCGAGAACCGCAACAATAATCAGCTCGAGAAAACCAATATCAAACATGTGCTACTACAGTCTTAAGTGCTAAACGTTTTGGTCTTTCTTTTCTTTATCTGTGCTGACTTTCTCAGCTTTAACATCAATC
>NZ_LWFT01000557.1:0-16240 GCF_001635105.1 Oleiphilus sp. HI0079 | reverse complement strand
CCTTGCGAACATACTATCCATGTAACGCAAAATTGGCTTAGCAGCCGCCTCATTCAATTCGATTCCAAGAACAGGTAGACGCCATAGAATCGCCGCCACACAGCAATCTACAATCGTAAACTCATCGCTCATGAAAAACGGCTTTTCAGCGAAAATTGGCGCGGTCGCCAAGAGACTCTCTTTGAATTCTTTGCGCAAACCTTCAGCCTGCCTGCCATTCGGATCCGCAAGAATACCATCAACCAACGAACACCAGTCTTTTGCGATTCGATACATCATTAGACGACTCTGTGCACGAGCAACAGGGTATACAGGAAGCAATGGCGGGTGCGGAAAACGCTCATCCAAATATTCCATCATGATATCCGCTTCGTACAACACAAGATCTCGATCAACCAACGTCGGGAGCTCATTGTATGGATTGTGATCAGCAAGCTCTTCAGGCTTCTCATCTGGATCTACATCGATAATATCAACTGCTACACCTTTTTCGGCGAGAACGATCCGTA
This sequence comes from Oleiphilus sp. HI0079, assembly GCF_001635105.1. Classification (NCBI taxonomy): domain Bacteria; kingdom Pseudomonadati; phylum Pseudomonadota; class Gammaproteobacteria; order Oceanospirillales; family Oleiphilaceae; genus Oleiphilus; species Oleiphilus sp. HI0079. The sequence goes on along the minus strand of NZ_LWFT01000557.1, from coordinate 15,731 downwards.
CTCTGTGACTATAGTGACTATTACCATCTGAAAAAAACGTCATTGACGACCGCTTGGTCACAACTCCCATTGGGCTTCCTCTTGCTGCTGATGGACAAAACATGTCCAAAGATAAAAACTGGCCGAATTATACACGATTACATCAAGCCGGTATAACCCTCAAACTATTCCAAACAAAAAAGGCTGTTGCCCGCAGCCAACAGCCTTTCTTCAAACACAATATTACTTAGTGAATATCGCGCCAGTACTCTTTGTTCAAGTAATAAACAAACACGAACAAGAACGCGAGAAACACCAATACATACAATCCAAGCCTCTCGCTCTGAACACGCGACGGCTCACCGACGTACTCTAGGAAGTTTACAAGATCATATATCGCTTCATCGTACTCTTCCGGCGACATAGAACCTTCAACTGCGTAAGTTTCACACCCACTACTCTTAACGATATTACCTGACAAAGGATCTACCTCAGGCTCAATACCCAACTCAGGTGCGTCAGCACAAACCCCCTGAAGCCCTTCCAAAACGTGAGGCATGCCAACGTCTTTAAAAACAACGTTGTTTACGCCGTAAGGACGTTTTGGATCAGCATAAAAGCCGCGCAGATAACTATACAACCAATCTGCACCTCGTAAACGAGCCACTAACGTCAAATCTGGAGGCGGATTACCAAACCACACCTTTGCTTGATCACTCGCCATAGATATCGTCATTAGCTGACCAATTTTTGCTTCGCCATCCAATAAATTCTCTTCGAAAATTTCATTTGGAATGCCTAAATCATTTGCTGCGCGCTCATAACGCGAATAGCCTAGAGCATGACAACCGAAACAGTAGTTCGTGAACAGCGCTAAGCCTCGCTGCATAGACTCCTGATCACGAATATCCGTTTTAATATGATCGAGAGGGACCGACGCGCCACCGGCTGCAAAGGCTCCGCTCACACTAAATGCGAAAACTAATGCTGTAATTATTCTCATCATTTCATTGTCACCCTTTCTGGAACCGGCTTAGTTTTCTCAATGCTTGTGTACCAAGGCATCAACAGGAAGTAGGCGAAATAGATAACCGTCAAGACCTGCGCTAAAAGCGTTCTTCCGGGCGTAGCGATAACGACACCTAGATAGCCAAGAATACAAAATGCGATTACGAACAAAAGAAGCGCAATCTTACTCAAGTTACCTTTGTAACGCATTGAGCGAACAGGACTTCGATCCAACCAAGGCAACACGAACAGAACCGCGATCGCAGCCCCCATGGCTACCACACCCAAAAATGCATCAGGCACCGCTCTCAGAATCGCGTAGAACGGCGTGAAATACCAAACTGGCGCTATATGATCTGGAGTTTTCAAAGGATTTGCCGGCTCGAAGTTAGGCTTCTCTATGAAGTACCCGCCCATCTCTGGAAAGAAAAACACCACCGCACAGAAAACAAACAAGAACACAACAATACCGACTAAATCATGGACAGTGTAGAACGGGTGGAAAGGGATACCATCTTTCGGAATGCCGTTCTCATCCTTGTTCTTCTTGATATCAATCCCGTCCGGGTTGTTCGAACCCACCTCGTGAAGCGCGAGGATGTGCAAAACAACAAGCGCCAAAATAACGATTGGTAAGGCAACTACGTGCAAAGCAAAGAAACGATTTAGCGTGATACCTGAAATGAGATAATCGCCACGAATCCACAGAGCCAGATCTTCACCAATAAAAGGAATTGCACCAAAGAGGTTAACGATTACCTGAGCACCCCAGTAAGACATTTGCCCCCACGGAAGCAAATAGCCCATGAATGCCTCAGCCATCAAGGCTAAGTAAATCGTCATCCCGAAGATCCAAACCAACTCCCTTGGTTTCTTATATGAGCCGTAAAGCAAGCCACGAAACATATGGAGATATACAACCACAAAGAACGCAGAAGCGCCTGTAGAGTGTAGATATCGCAACAACCAGCCATATTCAACATCACGCATGATGTATTCAACCGATGCGAAGGCACCTTCAGCTGAAGGGTTGTAACTCATGGTTAGCCAAATACCAGTCAACAGCTGATTAGCTAACACTACAAAAGAAAGCACACCAAAAAAATAAAAGAAGTTAAAGTTTTTTGGCGCGTAATACTTGCTCATATGCTTTTCAAAAGCATTTACCACTGGCAGTCGAGCATCAATCCAAGAAATAAGCTTTTGCATTATGCTGCCTCCTCATCGACACCAACCATGATGGTTTCATCATCTAGGTATTTATACGGTGGAACTACGAGATTAGTTGGTGCAGGAACGCCCTGGAATACACGCCCAGCCAAATCGAAACGAGAACCGTGGCACGGACAGAAGAAGCCGCCCAGCCAGTTTTCGTCGAACTCTTGTGGCTCCACCTCAGGAACAAACTGAGGAGAACAACCTAAGTGCGTACATATTCCGACGATCACCGCGAACTCTGGTTTTGTAGACCGGAAAACACCTTTGACATATTCCGGCTGCTGAGGGACCTCAGACATTGGGTCACGAAGCTTATCATTGAGCTTCTCAAGGTTATCCAACATTTCCTGCGTCCGCCGAATAACCCAAACAGGCTTTCCACGCCACTCAACCGTCATTCGTTGACCAGGCTCTAATTTGCCAATAGTCGCTTTAACAGGCGCACCCGCTGCTTTCGCCTTTGCGCTCGGGTTCCATGATGCCACAAAAGGAACAGCCGCCCCAATTGCACCTACACCCCCAACCACAGAGGTCGCACCTATTAAAAATCTGCGGCGGCTCGCATTAACGTCGCCATCACTCATACAGGCTTCCCCCAAAGTAGATAATCTAAAAATCTCAAAAGTTTTGTTATTTGTGGCCGAGAGCAAAAATTGAGCTCTATACCTTTCGTTGAGCAATCACACCGATTCCGACACTCAGAATAGGCGAGTTTCTAAAAGCCACAAATAGTAATTAAATTAACATACGCCATCAACAACTTTCCTTAGTTTATATCAGGCCAAACACACTTGTATCGGCAAAAAAAAACGCCCGACAGGTAGCCTGCCAGACGTTTTCAACAAAACGAAACTGATTAACGCTTTGAGAACTGAGGACGCTTACGCGCCTTGCGAAGACCAACCTTCTTACGTTCTACTGCACGCGCATCACGCGTTACCCAACCTGCTTGTCGAAGCGGGCTGCGCAAAGACTCATCATATTCAATCAACGCACGGGCAATACCATGACGAATTGCGCCTGCTTGGCCAGTCGTACCGCCACCTTTAACAGTCACCTTAACGTCTAGCTTGTCAGCCATCTCAACTAACTCAAGCGGTTGACGAACAACCATTTGCGCTGTCTTACGACCAAAAAATTCATCAAGAGGACGACCATTCACTTCGATCTGACCCGAACCTGACTTCAAGAACACTCGAGCCGCCGAAGTTTTACGACGACCAGTACCATAATTATATGTAGTTGACATAATCGCCTTCCGTTAAATCTCTAAATCTTTTGGCTGCTGAGCTGTGTGCGGATGCTCATTACCCGCATACACTTTCAACTTCTTAAACATCGCTCGGCCTAGAGGACCACGTGGCAGCATACCCTTGACAGCACCCTGGATAACGCGCTCTGGAGCTTTGTCGATCAGCTTGTCAAAAGAGATTGACTTCAAGCTACCGATGTATCCCGTGTGGTGGTAGTACATCTTATCGCTAGCTTTCTTACCAGTAACTGCAACCTTCTCAGCGTTCACGACAACGATGTAATCACCAGTATCAACGTGAGGAGTATATTCAGTCTTATGCTTGCCCCGCAAACGGCGCGCGATTTCGGTCGACAAACGACCTAATGTTTTGCCTGTAGCATCAACTACATACCAGTCGCGTTTTACAGCTTCTGGCTTTGCACTTAACGTTTTCATTTAATCCGCCTTTAAAACTCTTCCGAGTAACTCAACCCGAAACACTTTCGTCTCAGGAATCTATTCATTCTGCCTTTCAATTCGAGACGGGGCTGACTCGTATACAATTGTCGGGCAATTTGAGGGCGCGAAGTATAATATAATTCTTTGATCAAATACTAGCCCCAATTGCCATCGATTTTCGTGATACCTAGGTTTTCCCTAAAAAAAACAGTTTTTCACAGTTTTCCTGAAAGGCTCTTGCAGCCTGATCGACGTCTAAGGACTTAAGCACCGCCAATTCATGCAATACCGTCCGTAAATCGACGGGCGTTCCACATCTAGAGGACGAGGTTGGCAAATACATATCCGGCGAATCCGTTTCTAGCAAAATCGAACCAATTGAGACCTCTTGAAAAGCCTCCCGTGTTTTCGCGCTTCGCAAGACAAGAGAGCCGGCACCGAGATAAAAGCCTAAATCTACAAACTGCTTTGCTTGCTCCTTACTTCCGGAAAAAGCATGAATCACACCTCGAATATCGGGTACAGTTTGCAAAAGATCAAGCACTTTGCTGTGTCGCCCCACGGAGTGAATGATCACAGGCAAAGAAACCTCCTTGGCCAACTCTAACTGCCGAACAAACAGCTCTTCCTGAAATGCATCATCAGGATACCTTCGATCAAGCCCTATCTCACCTAGAGCGACACACTGATGGCGGAGCTGACTTAACTTATCAGCAAGCTTCGGTAAGTCTTCAACACTATGTTGACCGATAAACGCAGGATGCAGACCAAGCCCATAGAAAATCTGAGGATGATCTTGAGCTAGAGATTCAACATGAGACCAATTTTCAGCAGCAACAGCGGGCACAATAAATCGTTTGATACCGTGTTCCGCAGAAACATTCAATACAAAAGGGAGATAGGAGCGCAGGGGTTCCATATCTAAGTGACAGTGTGTATCACAAAGCTCCACGGACATATAAATACGCTAGTGTTCGCGCGTTTTTCGGAATACGACTTCAGGGTGCCGCTCGGCCGCCAGCTGGAGATTAACCATAGTTGGCGCGATATATGTCAAGTTGTCACCGCCGTCAAGCGCGAGGTTGTCATGACACTTTTTCTTAAACTGCTCAAAAGCCACACTGTCTTCACTATCAACCCAGCGCGCCGTTGCAACTGAAATAGGCTCATACATAGCATCTACCTTGTATTCAGCTTTAAGTCGATGAACGACCACATCAAACTGCAACACACCCACTGCACCAACAATCAAATCATTATTCGCCATCGGTCTGAACACCTGAACAGCCCCCTCTTCCGACAACTGGATGAGACCTTTATTGAGCTGCTTCGCCTTCAACGGATCATTCAATCGAATCCGACGAAATAATTCCGGCGCAAAATTAGGGATCCCAGAAAACTTCAGCGCCTCGCCTTCGGTGAACGTATCACCAATCTGAATCGTTCCATGATTATGCAAACCAATTATATCTCCCGCATATGCGGATTCAGCATTCTCTCTATCACCGGCCATGAAAGTTACCGCATCAGAAATACGAACATCCTTACCCATTCTCACATGCTTCATCTTCATGCTTTTCCGATACTCACCCGAACAAATACGCATGAATGCAATTCGATCCCGGTGTTGCGGATCCATATTCGCCTGAATCTTAAAAACGAAGCCACTAAACTTCTCTTCTAACGGCTCGACAACACGCTGATCTGTTTCTCGTGACTGGGGAGCGGGCGCCCACTTTGTCAGCCCGTCTAGCATATGATCCACCCCAAAATTTCCAAGAGCAGTCCCGAAATAAACTGGAGTAAGCTCACCCGCTAGAAACAGCTCCTGATCAAACTCATGTGAAGCACCTTTTACGAGATCGATCTCATCTCGCAACTCCTCGGCATATGCTCCCAGCTTCTCGTCCAACAACGGGTTATTCAAACCCTCAATGATCTCTGAATCTTGGATACGATGCCCCTGCCCAGTCTTGTAAAAATAAGTCTTGTCTTCGTAAAGGTGATAAACGCCCTTAAACTCCTTACCCGAGCCGATTGGCCAAGTGATCGGTGCGCACGCAATCTTAAGAACATCTTCTACTTCATCCATCAACTCAATTGGATCACGAATATCTCGATCCAATTTATTCATGAAAGTGATAATCGGAGTGTCTCGTAAACGCGTCACCTCCATCAGTTTAATCGTCCGCGCCTCAACACCTTTGGCCGAGTCAATCACCATTAAGCAGGAATCAACGGCCGTCAATGTACGGTAAGTATCTTCTGAGAAATCTTCGTGCCCGGGAGTATCCAAAAGATTCACGAGCTTTTCGTTATAAGGAAACTGCATAACAGACGTTGTGACCGAGATACCGCGCTCTTTTTCCATCTCCATCCAATCTGATTTCGCATGCTGGCCACTCTTTTTACCTTTTACCGTCCCAGCTTTTTGAATCGCCTCGCCGAACAAAAGAACTTTCTCGGTTATCGTCGTCTTACCGGCATCTGGGTGAGATATAATCGCGAAGGTTCGACGATTCTTGATTTCTTCTGCAAACTTGGCATCAGCCATGGTAATAATTAATCCTGTAGTGCTTTGGGACACGCCGGCTTGCTTCTTTCTAAAACGACAAGTTCTACGGCTCTTATTAAACGAAGCGGCATTCTAACGAATTGGGAGACGGCAATAAAACAGTTTGCTGCAAGCAAACACAATGAAACGGCTGAAACACAAAAAAGGAGTACCCTTTATCCCTCGCCGTTTCAGCCAGATGGTCAGATTATTTGGTCATAAAGTTCTCGGGTGATCGTTACAGTCAAGGGAATGGGATTGCCTCCCGCACTCGGATCATCCACCGCCATCTGCGCCAAAAGATCTAATTGCGACTTATCCACGCCAAGTTTCGACATTTTTTTAGGCACGCCTAATTTTTCCGAAAATGCGACAACCCACGCATAAAACCCATCAAAACCGCCTTCGATATCGAGATATGCTGCGAGTCTCTCTACACGAGACTCGATGGCAGGCCGATTAAATTGCATAACATATGGCAATGCAATCGCATTCGTCATCCCGTGCGGAGTATCGTAGACCGCTCCAAGCGGATGCGACAAAGCGTGAACGCAGCCCAAACCCTTTTGAAATGCAACAGCCCCCATCGCAGCAGCGCTCATCATATTTGCTCTAGCAACAACGTCCCCGCCATCTTGGTAAGCTTGAAGCAAATTATCTTTGACGAGCTTCATCCCTTCCAAAGCGATGCCTTGAGACATGGGGTGATAGAGTGGCGAGCAGTAAGCCTCAAAACTATGAATAAAAGCGTCCATTCCGGTACCCGCCGTAATCATTGGAGGCAGCCCCAGCGTTAACTCTGGATCGCAGATAACCACAGATGGCAACATTTTCGGATGAAAAATGATTTTTTTTACGTGATCAACCGAGTTCGTCAAAATACCCGCTCGCCCAACTTCAGAGCCAGTCCCTGCGGTAGTAGGAATCGCAATAATGGGCGCGATTCCCTCTGAATCCGCTCTCGCCCACCAATCATCAACATCCTCGAAATCCCAAACAGGCCTAGCCTGGCCTGACATAAAGGCGATAATTTTACCAAGATCTAGGGCCGAGCCCCCACCCAAAGCAACAACCCCGTCATGGCCACCCGATCTGAAGACACCGAGCCCCTTCTCCAAACTTAGCTCATCCGGGTTTGGATAGACCTCACTAAACAACGCTCTTCCCAAGCCCCCGCGCTCAAGAACGCCCAATGCGACTTCGACGATCGAAAGCTCAACAAGACCCGCGTCCGTGACAAACAAAGGTTTGGATATACCGACCGAAGCACAAGCCTCCGAAAGCTCCTGTATGCGTCCAGCACCAAAGCGAATCTCAGTTGGATAGCTCCAATTTGACGTCATAGCCTCGATGCTCATATCAAATAGCCTTTTTAAAATGGTAAGACTTAACTCTCGTTAGATTCTGAAAGCCAATAACGGACAATGTACCGCCACGACCTGTGTCCTTGCACCCTGTCCAACATAGCGCAGGGTCTAGATAGTCAGCACGATTCATAAACACGGTTCCAGCTTCAAGCTGGGCCGCAATATTAGCGGCTCGCTTTGGATCAGATGTCCACAATGACGCCGTCAGTCCAAACTGACAATCATTCATAAGCTTAATAGCTTCTTCATCGTCTTTTACTTTCATGATGCAGACGATTGGGCCAAAGCTTTCGTCACGCATAACCCGCATATCATGATTCACATCAATAAGGACTTGCGGCGCAAGATACGCATTTGAACCATCATCCATAGGAAATAGCTGCGGATCTACCAAAGCTTTTGCACCATCTCTAAGCGCCTCCGATATCTGCGCACGCACCTCGTCAGCAAAGCGCTTATGAGCCATTGGCCCCAAGGTTGTGTCTGAATCCAACGGATTTCCAAGCTTATATCGCGCTACTGACCCGGATACTTTTTCTACAAGACTGTCGTAAAGGCTCTCAGCCACATATATCCGTTCAATACCGCAACAGCACTGACCAGAGTTATACATCGCCCCGTCAACCAAGGAAGCAACTGCAGAATCCAAGTCAGCATCCTCCATGACATAACCGGGGTCTTTACCCCCAAGCTCTAGACCAAGACCTACAAATGTGCCGGAAGCGGCTTGCTCAATTGAGCGCCCCGCCCCAACAGAGCCCGTAAAATTAATAAAATCAAAACAACGCTGTCGAATAAGTTGATCAGTGCTCGCATGATCAAGAAAGAGGTTTTGAAAAAGATCCGCAGGCAAACCCGCCTCGGCAAATATCGATGCTAAACGCTCTCCGACCAATAAAGTTTGAGTCGCGTGCTTTATAATCACCGCATTTCCTGCAATCAAAGCTGGGATAATCGTATTAATCGACGTTAAGTAAGGATAGTTCCACGGTGCTATCACGAAAACGAGACCATGAGGCTCTCTCTCAATACGACGCTCAAAACCGTCACTATGCTCTATAACCAAAGGCTTTAAGGACTCATGCGCGATTTCAGACATGTAATCTGCTCGTTCTTGAACCCCTCCAAACTCTCCTCCGTACCGTACCGGTCGCCCCATCATGCGTGCTAATTCAGGAACAATCTCGCCATTTTTGCTACCCAGTAACTCAACACACTTGAGCACTATGGCGATTCGCTCGTCCAGAGAGGTGTTTCGCCATGCTATTTGGGCATTTCTGGCTCGCGCTACGCACTCTAAAGCATCGTTCTGAGAAACCACCGGCCGCTCAGCGAAAACACTTCCGTCAATCGGACTAACACACTGCAACACCCGTCTTGATTCCGACATACCTGCTCACCTTCTCCTAATTATTCGAAGGACAAAAATCCTCATCCTACATTCACACAGACACTCTGCTTTTTGAAAAGTAACCTTTAGCGCTTTTTCCTAGCATCGCTCAAACCCGCGCGCTACTTCCCAGCTTGTGACAATCTTGTCGAATTCTTCCTGTTCAATTTCGCCTGCGCGAGTATAGTGGGCTACGACATCTTCTCCCAACGCATCTTTAAGCATCTCTGAGCTGCTAAAAGCGTTAATCGCGTCTTTCAAAGTTCGCGGCAAATCAGGCGCATCACTCATCTCATAAATATCGCCACATGCTGCTGGCGGGCACTCTAACTGCTCCTCAATCCCTTTTATCCCAGCAGCAAGCTGACCAGCAATTGCTAGGTAGGGATTAATATCAGCACCACCTACCCGGCATTCAATTCGAACGGCAGAAGTATTCTCACCACACAAGCGAAAAGCTGCGGTTCGGTTATCGTTAGACCAAACCGCTTTGGTTGGCGCAAAGGTTCCCTCAACAAACCGCTTATAGCTATTGATATAGGGCGCCAGAAAAAGCGTGTAATCAGGCGCATATTTAATCAATCCGGCGAGGTAGCACCGCATCAAGTCAGACATTCCAAGAGGATCTTGAGCATCAAAGAATACGGGATTTTCATCATTCCAAAGCGATTGATGCACATGAGCCGCACTGCCAACCATTTTGTGGTCCCACTTCGACATAAAGCTCACTGCGTGACCCTGCTGCCAAGCTATTTCTTTCGTCGCATGCTTAGCAATAGTATGATGATCCGCGCAAAGAAGGGCTTCGTCATATCGGATATTTAGCTCTTCCTGTCCTTTTTCCGCCTCACCCTTACTGTTTTCGACCGGCACACCCGCAGCATATAAATAATTTCTAAGCGGACGCATAACACTCTCTTCTTTCATGGTTTGAAAGATGTGATAGTCCTGATTATATCCACTGATCGGATCTAGCTTTGTAAAGCCACCTTTTCGTATCTCATCAAAGCTTTTATCAAAAATAAAAAACTCCAACTCAGTTGCCGTCTTTGCGGTATAGCCAAGTGATTTTAACCTCTCTATCTGGCGCTTGAGTATTTGCCTAGGGGAGTGGGCAACGTGCTGATGGTGGTGATCCAAGATATCGCACAAAACCATGACAGAACCTTCCAGCCAAGGAACCGTTCGCAAGGTCTGTAGATCAGGTTTCATTACATAATCGCCGTAACCCTGAGACCAACTAGAGGAGGCGTAACCATTTGGCGTTGCCATCTCCATATCTGTAGCAAGAAGGTAATTGCAGCAATGCGTTTCCTGAAACGAAAACTCGATAAAATTGCTCGCGTGGAAACGCTTTCCCATTAAGCGCCCCTGCATATCAACAAGACAAACAAGAACGGTATCGATATCACCGTCTAAAACCTGTTGCTTTAGATGATCGAACGATAGATTACCCAACATGCCAATTGCCTCTTTTTATTATACAAACTAATTGTTTTGAATTTTTTCGCTACGGACAACCATAAACAGACAAATCAAGCGTCATCAAAATAGCATCCTCCCTTCCAGCGTCAGAGGGGTAATATGCTTTGCGAATACCCACTTCATTAAAGCCTTCGGAATGATAAAGATGAATCGCTGTGGAATTGGACGCACGCACTTCGAGAAAAAACATCTGGCAAGATTGCTCCTGCGCGCGAGCGATTAAGTGGCGCAAATAAAAACGCCCCAAGCCTTTCCCCCAATAACGTGGATCAATACATACGTTAAGAAGATGAGCCTCATCCAATACATACGAGACAATTGAGTGACCAAGAATGTGCTCCCCAGAATAGAACACCAAGCCATCATTCTTTGCTTTTAAACAGTCCGAAAAGTTTTGTCGAGTCCAAGGTATGGGGTAAGCAGCATTCTCGACAATAAGAATACGATCTAGGTCAGAAGCCAACATCGGCCGATACTGCAATTTACTTTCAACAGGCCAAGCAACCACGCTAGACACTGCGTCGCTCTTCCAAAAGCTCTTTCCACAGAAACGCTTTCTGCGCCGGATCTCTTAGACAATCCGAGGGAGAAACTGAGGACGAAAACACTAAGCGGGGAGCGCCTTGATCAACTGAAAGCGCCTTGAAGGTGTCAACGCTTATATCAGCACCCAGAAGCAGGACAGAAGAACTTCGCGCTACCGCTTGGTTTCGCAAAAATCTCGCCAGACTTTTCCGCTGCAGATCAGCACCTCGGGACTCAAGAGCCAGAGACTCAAAGGTAGGCCAAACAAACGAACCAGATTCGTCTAACTGAATGTTGCGAGCGAATAAAGCTGAACAAATAGCTGAGGTTAGCCGATTCAAAGAGGAAACTTGTTCTGAGGAACATCTACCACAAACGACTGCGACGGAATCTGAACAAAAAATCATGAGCGACTGCTCAGAGGGTAACTCTACCGATTCGGATAATTTCGAATGAACCGAATCAGAGGATGTGACAGAAGCAGAGGTAACGACCGAAGCATCAAGATTTTCTGGTTCTTCTGAAGATAATTCGACACTTGATCGCGGTATGTCGGGTAACGTAGTTAACGCTGTAACCGTCGCCTTAGCATTTAGCGCTGAGAGATCATCCGGAACCTCTTCTGTGCTAGAAGGCTCCTGCGACTCGCAAAGCCGGAAAGACGGTGAACGCCCTGCGCCGTTTAAAACAAAGCGTGCATACCAAGGCTGCACGCCCATAGCTTTTAGGCGTTCCGACTTCACTGCCAACGATGTCATTGGCTAAACATCGCCCTGCGGGTGCTGCCTATCAGCGCCACTCTCCATGAGATTGAGAGCATGAACATAGGCTTTCGCCGATGCAATAACAATGTCTGTATCGGCCCCTAGTCCATTCACAATTCGACCCCCGCGCTCAACACGAACCGTCACCTCCCCCTGCGAGTCAGTACCACTCGTAATATTGTTAACGGAATATAGTTGCAGGCTAACGCCTGAATCAACAAGACTCTCGATTGCAGAGTACGTAGCATCAACAGGGCCGCTGCCCGAGGCCTCAGCTGTCTTTTCAATCCCGTCCACCAACAAGGTCACCTTCGACACTGGAGCAACACCGGTCTCAGAGGCCACAGACATGCAAACTAGCTCATATTTCTTGGCCTCTTTTCGTGCAACCGAGCTACTCACTAAAGCATGTAAGTCTTCATCAAAAATATCATGTTTTTTATCGGCCAACTCTTTAAATGCCGCGAATGCAGTATTGAGCTCCGATTCCGACTCTAAAGCTATCCCAAGCTCTTCAAGACGAGTCCTAAATGCATTTCTCCCTGAAAGCTTCCCAAGCACGAGACTGTTAGTGTGCCAACCTACATCTTCCGCCTTCATTATCTCATAGGTTTCCCGATGCTTAAGAACACCGTCTTGGTGAATTCCTGACTCATGCGCAAAAGCGTTCGCGCCGACAATGGCTTTGTTAGGTTGGACGGGAAAGCCCGTAATAGTAGAGACCAATTTTGACGCAGGTACAATCTGCGTTGTATCAATACCGGTTTCGACTTCGAACCAATCAGCTCGAGTCTTAACAGCCATTACCACCTCTTCTAAAGACGCGTTACCAGCCCGCTCTCCAAGACCATTAATGGTACATTCAACCTGGCGAGCACCTTGCGCTACAGCAGAGAGTGAATTCGCAACAGCGAGGCCCAAATCGTTGTGGCAGTGCACGGAAAAGATTGCTTTGTCCGAATTGGGAATTCGCTCAATTAATTGGCCAATGGTATGGCCGAACTGTTCTGGAACAGCGTAACCGACGGTATCAGGTATATTAATTGTTGATGCTCCCGCGTCGATTGCCGCCTCGATAATTCGACACAAAAAATCAAGCTCAGAACGTCCTGCATCTTCACACGAAAACTCAACATCGTCAGTATGTGAGCGGGCTCGTTTAACCGCTCGCACAGCTTGCTCTACTACCGCGTCAGGTTCCATCTGCAGCTTGTATTTCATGTGAATTGGAGATGTTGCAATAAAGGTATGGATGCGCGAGGCGTTTGCCCCTTTAAGTGCTTCTGCGGCGCGATCAATATCCTTGTCTAAAGCTCTAGATAGACTGCAAACTCGCGAATCTTTGATGGTGTTCGCAATCGCCTGCACCGATTCAAAATCACCAGGGCTCGCAATTGCAAAACCAGCCTCGATAACATCAACACGCATTTTTTCAAGTGCAGTTGCAATGCGAAGCTTCTCAGTTTTGGTCATTGATGCGCCTGGACTCTGTTCTCCATCGCGCAAAGTTGTATCAAAAATAACTAAACGGTCTTTGCCTGACATAAGTCAAACTCCTACAAATTCATTTACGAAGAATAATTTAAAACTGGTGATAGAAAGATAAATATATTGTCTGCCTTACGGCAGGAGAAGCAGCCCGAAGAGGGAAGATGAAAGCATAGGCGTGCCTATCAACGTAAACGAACTTACCGTGCTGAACTTTTTATTATGAGACTCGGGCATAACCTTAACAAACCAGCCAAACGTTTATTAATCCAAAGTAAGACTATAAACCCGGACACCGCAATTTCCAAGCCATTTAAATCACTTTCCATGCCTTAGTTAGAAATTTTCGATTCAAGTCAAGTCACGCTTTGCTTTGGGTTGAACAAGTCTAACCCCACAGGCATAACTTAGGTGGTTGTTTTTTGACCATCAGTTAGCCAGTACACGCGCCAATAAAAGGATAATAACATGAAGTTACCGATAGCCACCTTAGTAGGTATCTTGTTAGCAGCCCCACTAACGGCAACCGAAATCCAGAAGAAAAAAATATGCACGTGGGATCCCGTAGGGAAGAACGGACCCGTAATGGGCTTCTATTCGGACTTACGCCCAAAAGCAATAGCATGGGGACTTGATATCGAATTCATTGCATATACTGACGAAAAAGTAGCGTCCAACGACTTTAAAGTGGGCGTATGCGATGCAGCACACCTAAGCGTTATTTTGTCACGGCAATACGTACCGTTTGCAGGTACGCTGGATGCTATTGGAGGCTTGGTATCGGACACTGGACTGGCCAAGATTACGGCAACAATGGCCAACCCAAAAGCCGGAGAGATCCTTACCAACGGAGATTACGAAGCTGTCGCGGCGTTTCCGGTAGGATCGATGTATGCATTCGTCAATGATAAAAGCATCCGCTCAGTCTCGGACTTTGCCGGTAAAAAAATTTCCGTACTTAATGGGGACCCTCAAGCGCACAAACTTGCAAATCTCGTCGGGGCAAGCCCGGTCTCTACATCTCTTGCAACCTTCTCGGGCCAGTTTAATAACGGCAACATCGACATTCTGATGATGCCAGCATTAGCATACAATACATTTGAGCTGTATCACGGACTTGGCGAGAAGGGTGGGATCCTCGACTATCGCCTTTACTACGGAATGCTGCAAACAATCACTCGAAAGAAGTCATGGCCTGAAGACTTTGGAGTCAAGATGCGAGAGTACGTGCTAAGCAGGCTTAAAGATATCGACAAATTGGTAGCGGATGCTGAGGCCGAGATACCGGCGAAGTACTGGATCAAAACCGAAGAGCAAACACGTAGTGAGCTCATCAAGCTCAGCAGAGATGTTCGCTTAGCACTGAAGGAAGAAGAGATCATGGATGCCAGAGCACTCAAGCTCCTATGGAAGATTCGATGCTCCGAGAACCCTTCGGCTGGAGAGTGCACGAATCCCGAATAACAAAAAAGGACGACCGGATATTAAGACTTAGTCATAAACGATACATCATCGCATTTGATCTGCTATCACTTTAGGTAATCGAAGCAACGAACAATAAGGATGCGTATGTATTGGTTTATTAGTTTCCTCGCAGCGATGACGTTATGCCTAATCGGAATCATGTTTATTCAGGTCATACGCTTGGGAAGAGAGGAGCTTCGCCAGCGCGATTTGCTAACTTGCGAGTCCCGACGTAACGAAGCTCTCGCTTTGCGAGAGCAAAGGAAAGTCAGGCGTTTACAACGGGTAACTCCAACTGAGTTTATTGGTGAATACATTGATAGTCTCTTAGGCCAACAAAATATCATCGCTGGCACAGCCACTCAGATTGAGCACTGGACCAAGGCAAAAAGACCGATCACGCCGAACACTTATACGTTTGAAAACAAAACGACTTCACAACAGGATCCCGATGACTGGATAGTAGTTGAACAAGTATCAAGTCCTGTCCGGCTAAAGGCTGTCTCGTAACAGCAAGGCGACTGGGCGATAGCACTTGGCTATGAGAACAGCACGCTCCAGACATAAAAAAACCCCAGCAGGATGTCTGCTGGGGTTTCTGATTAAAGCCTGACGATGACCTACTCTCACATGGGACCTCCCACACTACCATCGGCGATGAACCGTTTCACTTCTGAGTTCGGGATGGGATCAGGTGGTTCCAGTTCTCTATGGTCGTCAGGCAAAACTCTGGTTGAAGACCATCACTGATCACCAACACTTAATTCTGCTGTTGTCTTTAACATTGGAAGCGATA
>NZ_LWFT01000556.1:0-3522 GCF_001635105.1 Oleiphilus sp. HI0079 | reverse complement strand
TCAGGGCATTGAATTGGCCGAATTGGCCATGGATCAGCAGGCGCTGACTGTTGACCACCAAGCATTGGAGCAGCACGAGGGTGAGGATTATGCTGCATTGGTGATCGCGCAGCCCAATTTCTTTGGTAGCCTTGAGCAAGTGGATGCTTTGACGGATTGGGCTCATGAGAACGGGATGCTGGTGATCGCGGTTGTTAACCCAACGTCGCTTGCTGTGCTTAACCCTCCAGGTGAGTGGGGAGCGAACGGCGCGGACATTGTTGTCGGTGAAGGTCAGCCTCTGGGGGTGCCTTTGGCGTCTGGTGGCCCTTATTTTGGTTTTATCTGCTGTACCAACAAACTAGTGCGTCAGATGCCGGGTCGAATTATCGGTAAAACAGTCGACACCGACGGCGTAGAGGGTTACGCATTGACATTGCAAGCACGCGAGCAGCACATCCGTCGTTCGAAAGCCACTTCAAACATTTGCACGAACCAGGGCTTAGCGGTGACAGCTGCGACCATTTATACCTCGTTGCTTGGTAGTGAAGGGCTTGAGCGAGTGGCGGCCCATAGCCATAACAATACCCAAAGCCTTGCGCAAAAGGCGGAAGGAGTTGATGGTGTGCGTTTAGCTGCTCAGAAAGCCAGCTTTCATGAGCGAGTGCTGCTGTTGGACAGGCCCGCTGAGAAAGTGCTTAAAGCCATGGCCGCCAAAGATGTGTTGGGCGGCCTAGATTTGGAGCCTTATTATCCGGAGCTTGGTTCTGCGATTTTGTTTTGTGCAACCGAAACCAAGTCCGAAGCGGATCTTGATAAGTATATTGATGCCCTTAGTCGCGCTGTTTCAGAAGTGGAGGCCGCATAATGTTGATTTTTGATAAGAGTGCAGAAGGCCGCAGAGCAACAGCGCAGGCTCCGGCAAGCAAGCCGGAACTCGCAGATATTCCGGCTGAGTTTCGTCGTGAGACCAAAGCAAGTCTTCCGCAAGCATCTGAATTACAAGTTGTTCGTCACTTTACGAACTTGTCTCGCAAGAACTTTTCTATCGACACCATTTTCTACCCTCTTGGGTCATGTACGATGAAGTACAACCCTCGTGGTGCGCACCGTGCTGCCAGTCTTCCTGGACATTTGGCGCGCCATCCTTTGGCGCCTGAATCTCATAGCCAAGGTTATTTGGCTTGCGTTTATGAGCTGCAGGAAATCCTTAAGGAAGTGACGGGTATGGCCGGCGTTTCATTGACGCCGATGGCTGGTGCGCAAGGTGAGTTCGCTGGGGTCGCAATGATCAAGGCGTACCACGAAGCGCGCGGAGACAGCGCTCGTCAAGAGATTATTGTTCCAGAAGCAGCGCACGGAACGAACCCTGCCACCGCTGTCATGTGTGGTTACAAGGTGCGTGAGATTCCGGTTCGAGCGGATGGTGATGTTGACCTAGAAGCATTGAAAGAAGCCTGCGGACCTCAGACGGCAGGCATTATGATGACGAACCCTTCGACGTGTGGTGTGTTTGAGCGTCAAATTGAGCAAATTTCTAAGACTGTTCACGAAGCGGGTGGTTTGCTTTATTACGATGGTGCGAACTTAAATGCCATTCTGGGTAAAGTGCGCCCAGGTGATATGGGTTTTGATGTTTTGCACATGAACCTCCATAAAACCTTTGCGACCCCACATGGTGGTGGTGGCCCAGGTTCTGGCCCTGTGGCCGTCGGTGAGCGTTTGTTGCCGTATTTGCCAACGCCGATCGCTGGCAAAGCCGAAGATGGGTCTTTGCGCTGGGATGGCGAGGATGTTATTCCTGATAGCATTGGGCGATTGAGCGCATTCATGGGGAATGCGGGCATTATCCTGCGTGCTTATGTCTATGCTGTTCTTTTGGGGCGCGAAGGCTTAAGAAGGGTTGGGGAGTATTCGACATTGAACGCAAACTATATGGCTGCGCTGATGTCGAAGGCCGGATTTAAACTTGCATACCCAGAGCGTCGTGCAACGCATGAGTTTATTGTGACGCTTAATTCGCAGGCAAAGCATCTTGGTGTGAATGCGATGGATTTTGCGAAGCGTTTGCTCGATTACGGCTATCACGCACCAACGACGTACTTCCCGCTGTTGATTCCCGAATGCTTCTTGATTGAGCCGACTGAAACTGAGTCGATTGAAGAGCTTGAAGGCTTTGTTGCTGCAATGGAGAAGATTCAGAAAGAAGCTGAGGAAACGCCAGAGCTGGTGAAGAACGCACCATACACCCAACCAGTGAAACGTTTGGATGATGTAAAAGCGGCTCGAGAGCTCGACGTAAATTATTGGGCAGACTAAGGTCTGCTTCAACACAACAGTATCAAGACGCGCATGCTGTCATCAGCGTGTGCGTTTTTTTTCGCCTAAATGGGGCTAGACAATGCAAACGATGATTCTAAGAAAAGGCGCTGAAAAACGCTTAAAGCAAGGCCACCTTTGGGTCTACAGCAACGAGGTTGACGTTAAGAAAACGCCCTTGAGAGGATTCGCCGCTGGTGAACAATGCACGATTGAGTCGCACTCTGGGCAATTTCTTGGCGTTGCTTTCGTCAATCCGAATACGCTTATTTGTGGTCGTTTATTTAGTCGCGATAAGCAAGCGGTTTTTGATCGGTCTTTGATCGCGCATCGCCTAAATATTGCTTTGTCTCTTCGCGAAACACGCTTTGATGTGCCTTGCTATCGTCTCGTTTTTGGTGATAGCGATGGCATGCCAGGCTTGGTGATTGATCGTTTTGACCAAGATTTTGTGGTTCAAATATCTATCGCCGGTATGGAGATGTTAAAGGACGATATTCTGGCGGTGCTAGAGAAAAAGCTCAAACCACGTTCGGTGTTGTTCAAAAACGATGGCAAGATGCGAGAGTCAGAAGGTCTAGAGAATTATGTAGAGCAGGCTACAGGTGAGTTACAAGAGGCGGAGCTCGTTGAGAATGGAGTCCGCTTCGTTGCGCCCGTTCAGCAAGGTCAGAAGACCGGCTGGTTTTATGATCATAGACTTGGGCGAGCAGCCCTGAAGCCATATGTGAAAGGCAAAAAGGTTCTAGACCTTTTTAGTTATGTTGGTGGTTGGGGTGTTCAAGCGGCGGCATTTGGTGCTTCAGAGGTGACATGCGTTGATAGCTCACGTTTGGCTTTAGACTATGTGCATAAGAATGCAGAGCTCAATGGTTTGCAGGATCAGGTAACGAGTATCGAGGGCGATGTGTTTGAAGTGTGCAAGGCGTTACGCGAGCAGGGAGAGCGCTTTGACGTGGTGATTGCCGATCCGCCAGCGTTTATTCCGCGCCGTAAGGATCAAAAAGCCGGTGAGATCGCCTATCAGCGACTGAACCAGATTGCGATGCGCTTGCTTAATAAGGACGGTCTGCTCGTATCCGGCTCGTGTTCGATGCATTTGCAGGAGTCGACGTTACTCGAGATTGTTCGAAAAACTGGCCGAACGCTGGAGAAGGAGCTTCAGTTGATTGAACGTTTTCCTCAGGGGCCGGACCATCCTATTGTTCCAGCTATTCCGGAGAC
>NZ_LWFT01000555.1:0-4717 GCF_001635105.1 Oleiphilus sp. HI0079 | reverse complement strand
CGAGGAAATGGCTTGGGCTTTGTTCTAAGCGGTCTGAGAGCTGATCTGAGTAGCTAGCTGAGTCCAAACCAATCTCATCGCTAATGATGTGCGTATGGCTACCGAGCGATTCGGCTTTGATGAGGTCCGCCTGAGACAGGAACCAGCTTAGGTTGCGAAGAGCCAGTGCTTGCTTGAAGGAGTGTTCGGCAGACTTGTATTGCAGCTTTGAAACCATCTGATCTTGGCTTTTCTGGTATTATGTCAGACAAGTTTAAAGGCTTGATCTCAATAAGCATACTCAAGCCTCATTTTTTTGTTTTAGCGCAAATGCGGATTTAGACCTAAAGAGGAAATATGGATAACTTTCGAAACATTGGCCTGATCGGTCGTTTGGGTAGTGCAACGGTCGTAGAGACGCTCCGACGATTGAAGCGCCATCTGATTTCAGAAGGTTATCACTTGATTCTGGAAGAGCAGATCGCCGAGCTGATGCCTGGACACAGTTTGCAGGTTTCAAGTGTCAAAATGATGGGTGAGGTGTGTGATCTTGTGATTGTGGTTGGTGGCGATGGAAGCCTGTTGGGCGCCGCCCGTGAGCTTGCTAAGTCGAACGTTCCTCTATTGGGAGTGAATCGCGGGCGATTAGGCTTTTTGACAGATATTTCGCCAGAAGAAATTGAAGAGGGTGTGAACGAAGTTCTCGACGGCAATTATATCGAAGAGAAGCGTTTCTTGCTTGAGGTGCACGTTAAGCGAAACGGCGAGCCGGTCGGTTATGGGTCGGGTTTAAATGATATTGTTTTACATCCTGGTAAATCGACACGAATGATTGGTTTTGATCTGTTTGTCGAGGGGCAGTTTGTTTACAGTCAGCGATCTGATGGATTGATTGTGTGTACACCTACCGGATCGACGGCGTATGCGTTGTCAGCTGGCGGTCCCTTATTGCACCCAAAATTAGATGCGATTGCCTTGGTGCCAATGTTCCCGCATACCCTTAGCAGTCGTCCGATTGTTGTGGATGGGAAAAGCGAAATTAAGATCGTGATTGGCGAGGGTAATGAGATATACCCACAAGTCAGTTGTGACGGTCAGTACCACATTCCTGTTGCTCCTGGCGACTCAGTTAGCATTACCAAAAAGCCTTACAAGGTAAGATTGATTCATCCGACCACGCATAACTTTTACGAAACCTGTCGTGAGAAGCTAGGCTGGGCCCACAATCTGTTAACTAGTTAAGTGGTATAGCAATGACAGACAACTCGGTTCAAGGCTATGACCTGATTGGAGATGTGCATGGTTGCGCGCAAACCTTAGAAAAACTCCTTCGAAAATTGGGTTATGCGCATCGTGATGGTTGTTACCGGCATGACGAGCGTAAAGTGATTTTTGTTGGTGATATCGTTGATCGAGGGCCGCGTATTCGCGAAGCGTTGCATCTTGTGAAAGATATGGTGGACGCGGGTGAAGCCGAGATTGTTTTGGGTAATCATGAATACAACGCAATGTGTTATTGCACGCGTGGGCGCGACGAGGAAGACCATATTTTCCTTCGTGAGCACAACGCGCGAAACCATCGCCTGATTCGCGAAACGCTGGAAGAGTTTGAGGCACATCCAAAAGAGTGGCAGTGTTTTTTAGAGTGGTTTCACAGCATCCCTTTGTTTTTGGATAAGGGGCACTTTCGTGTTGTTCATGCCTGTTGGGACCATCACGCAATAGAGCATTTCAAATCCCTCAGTCCAGACCATTGCCTGACCATGGATATGCTGTACGCTTCCGCGAGAAGTGGCACCTTTTTGGAGAAAATGGTTGATCGTTTAACACGGGGTACCTCCCTAAAGCTGCCTGATGGTGAAACAATTATTAGCAAAGATGGCTACATTCGGAATGTGTTTCGCACCAAGTTTTGGAACGAAGAGCCAAAGATTTATTCTGACGTCGTCTTTCAGCCTGACCCCTTGCCTGACAAACTTATGAATAGACCTTTGTCGGACGCAGAGCTCGATCAGTTGATGTATTACAATCATACTGAAGTTCCGGTTTTTGTCGGCCATTACTGGATGTCGGGTTTGCCCGCACCGATTACCGATAATGTCGCCTGCCTAGATTACAGCGCCGTAAAATATGGCAAGCTGGTGGCTTATCGTATGGACGATGAGCGCACGCTGAAGCCGGAAAAATTTGTTTGGGTGGATGTCTCTCCGTCATGATCGAACTTGCACGCTTAGCGATTGACCAAGACCTTGGGCCATTTTCAACCTGGCTGAACCAGAATGGTGTTCAGCACCGCGTTGTCGAGTCCGATGGCGAGCAGGTATTGATTTTGGTTGATGACTCGATGGCAGAGCAGGTCAATGAAGCCTTGCAATCTTATCTCCAAAATCCAGAGTTGAAGGAGCGTTTACAGCAAGTAAATGCCTCAAAAAAAGTGAGTCGAAGCGTGAAGGTCGCTCCATATGACCGTGTTTCACCCGCACAGGCTCCGCTAGTTTTTATCATCATTGCTATATGTGTTGTGGTCGCATGGCTTACGGATTTAGGCGAGGGAGGCCCATACTTGCGTGCCTTATTGATCGTAAATCCTTTTGATGGATCGTTTAATATGTCGTCCATCGATGGGCGTTGGGCTGCCTTAATCGCCACGATAGGCGATGGTGAGTTCTGGCGATTGATTACGCCAGATTTCCTACATTTTAGTCTTTTGCATATCACCTTTAACCTGTTGATGTTTTGGGTCCTCGGCGGTCAAGTTGAGCGCAAAAAGGGCTGGCTTTCTCTTTTGACTTTGATTGTTGTCGTGTCCATTATTTCGAATGTTGCACAGTTGCTAGACGGGGGTTATCTGTTTGGTGGTTTGTCTGGCGTTGTTTATGGCCTTTTTGGTTTCTGTTGGGTATGGTCCCGTTATGATTCCAGCGTTTTTATGCCGGACCCCTTGTTCCGCTTTGCACTTGTCTGGCTAATTATTGGCTACACGCCATTGACCGAGTGGGCTGGACTAGGTCGTATGGCGAACTCGGCGCACCTGTATGGTTTGCTAGGTGGGCTAATTTGGGCGTGGTTACTCGTTGGCTTGCGCTCAAAAGCGGATCACAAATTACGATAGGAAGTTGAGGTTGGCAATGAATTTTGAAGATGCGGCGAAGCAAATTGATCCTGAGATATACGAGCGTTTTAAGCAAGCTTTAGAGCTGGGTAAGTGGCCTGATGGCCGAGCTTTGACTCGTGATCAAAAGGAATTGTGTTTGCAGGCGGTTATTGTCTATGAAAATGCGCACGATGTTCCTGAGAAAGAGCGTGTTGGGTATATCGATAATGCAAAGAAAAAGCGTGGTGATGACCCTTCTGACGAAATGCCCGTTCGTGTGTTGCACTGATTGCAACTGCTGCTTTCTGCGTTATTGATTTCTCAAAAGAGCTGTCGCTCACTACTATTTTAGATATTGAGGTTTACTTGGAATTACTTGCTCGCGGCCGTCTTCAGAAAATGCCGGTCGCCCACCAAACCCCCGTTGCTTATACCCTTAAGGTTGGAGATGCCGCGCTTGATGCAAACACTCTGCTGGGGAAGCCCATCAAGCTTGTGTTCGAAAATGAGATCCGCTGCTCTAACTGTCAGCGATTAACCAAGAAAAGTTTTAATCAGGGCTATTGCTATCCATGCTTCCAAAAACTGGCGAGCTGCGACAAGTGTATTATGAGCCCAGAACTTTGCCATTATGATCAAGGGACGTGTAGAGAACCGTCTTGGGGCGACGCCCATTGTATGCAGCCTCATGTTGTTTACCTCGCAAATTCTACCGGCTTGAAAGTGGGGATCACCCGGGGCACACAAGTTCCAACCCGCTGGATTGATCAGGGAGCGATTCAAGCGCTTCCTATCGCGTCGGTCTCTACACGCAAACTTTCCGGCAT
Source organism: Oleiphilus sp. HI0079 (assembly GCF_001635105.1). Classification (NCBI taxonomy): domain Bacteria; kingdom Pseudomonadati; phylum Pseudomonadota; class Gammaproteobacteria; order Oceanospirillales; family Oleiphilaceae; genus Oleiphilus; species Oleiphilus sp. HI0079. Next base: position 817 of record NZ_LWFT01000555.1, on the reverse strand, counting down.
GCTTGAGAACAAACTACGCGAGTGGGTTGCAGATAGAACGAATTGGCGGAAGATGCTCAAGCATGAAGTTGAGGAAATAGATTTATTGGCTGAGCGCGACAAGTTATTCGGCGAGATCAATAGCTATTTGTCGGAGCTTAAGAGCCAGTTCCCAGATGAGCAGATTGAATGGCTTGTGTCAGGGGAATTGTTCAACTTTTCTTATCCTCATCTCGCTTGGCCCGAAAAAGCGAAAACCTACAACTTGGATAAAACACCTGAAATCGAAGACACCTTAATGGCGATTAAGGGTCAATATCTTATTTTTGAACAAGCCTGCCTTAATATTCGAAAATATGGGGCTTACGAAGTTTCGCTTTATGCCTAAAAAAAGTCATAGAGCGTTTGTCTAAACAGGAACTTATTATGAAAGACGCAGCTGCGACAGTTACTTATCTAAAAGACTATCAGGTTCCAGCTTTTTGTATTGAGAGCGTTCATCTTACATTCCGTCTATATGAAGATGGCGCAGAAGTGACAAATGTCATGCGAGTGTTGCGCAAAGATAAGAAAGACCAAAGCGCTTTGCGTCTTGATGGCGAAGAGCTGCAACTTAGGTCTATTAAATTAGATGGCTCGTCGTTAGATGAAAGCTCGTATACCTTGAACGAATCCGAGCTTGTAATCGATGGATTACGCTCTGATCACACTCTAGAGGTCGTGACCTGGATTAAGCCTCAAGATAACAAGCGTTTGGAAGGCCTTTACAAGTCGTCGACGATGTTTTGCACGCAATGTGAAGCCGAAGGATTTCGTCGTATCACCTATTACCTTGACC
>NZ_LWFT01000554.1:0-14828 GCF_001635105.1 Oleiphilus sp. HI0079 | reverse complement strand
CCATGCCGACCGCAATGCCTGTCGTGCCATTCAACAAAAGATTTGGTAAACGAGCAGGCAAGGTCTTCGGCTCATCCATCGTTCCGTCAAAGTTCGGCGCCCAATCCACCGTCCCTTGGCCCAACTCAGCCAGCAAGACATCCGCATACGGGGCTAGTCGAGACTCCGTATAACGCATGGCCGCAAAGGACTTCGGATCATCGGCAGATCCCCAGTTCCCTTGCCCGTCAATAAGTGGGTAGCGATAACTAAACGGCTGAGCCATAAGTACCATCGCTGCATAGCAAGCACTGTCCCCATGCGGATGAAACTTGCCCAGCACATCACCCACTGTTCTGGCTGACTTTTTGTACTTAGCAGTCGATTTCAGCCCCAACTCCGACATCGCATAAACAATACGCCTCTGAACGGGCTTAAGGCCGTCACCAACATGCGGCAAAGCACGATCTAGAATGACGTACATTGAATAATCGAGATAGGCTTTTTCGGTATATTCACGAAGTGAAATTTGCTCGACACCGTCTTCGAGATTGGGAGTGTCTTGACTCATAAGACTCTGCGTTCCTTAGAGAGGGTTGGAGTTGCGATTCAGAAATGACCGACATTATATGAACCACACCTTATGCTGCATAGGTTTATTCAGCAATATGCGCTTTTCTTAATGTACTCACATAAATACCGGCGTTTGAAGGGCCCTTATATAAGTAAATTTTATAAGCGTTCATCGCGGTATCCCGCGAAGCATTACATTACTAAAAAGTCAGCTTGAAAATACAAGATTCTGTGTATTGCTCATGATATGATTCTGATCAAAGGAAGCCTTGAATGTTCTTAAAGCCTTGGCAGGCAAGGCGTTCGGCACAGCACATATAACAACAAAATTCGATGATTAGGGTGACAATGACTACGAGCGTAGATACTGACGCAGCACCTTCAGTGCATGTGGAACAAGAGAGCAGCAACAAAGCACCAAGCATAAAACTAAAAGCGTCTCTTGCACCAATGACCGCACTCGAGATCTCTGACTTCGATCCAGCACATTTTGAACAAGAACTTTCTGCCAAAGTCGCACAAGCCCCTGGCTTTTTTGAGAATTTGCCCGTCGTTATAGGCCTCGAAAAGTACGCCTCGTCATCACTGGATTTCGAACAACTGCTTAGAATATGTAAGGCACACTCTGTAAAAGCGATCGGCGTTCGCGGTGCGAGCCTTGAGCTTCAAGAACAGGCCAGAGCATTTGATTTGGGAATACTGGCAAAGCAGAAAGAGAAGAGCCCGGCATACGACAGCGATGAACTCGCCGCACCAGAACCGGCTCCAGCGCCAGAAGCACAAACCATCGTGCAAGCAAGCAAAGTTATTCAGCATCCTATTCGCTCCGGGCAGCAAGTATATGCAGCCGATGGCGACTTAATCATTTTAGCTTCAGTCAGCGCAGGTGCTGAAATTCTGGCTGATGGCAACATTCATGTATACGGAACCCTTCGCGGACGCGCTCTGGCCGGAGTTAAAGGCAATACGTCAGCACGCGTCTTTTGTCACAGCATGGCCGCTGAACTCGTTTCAGTTGCAGGGCAATACAAAATTAGCGAAGACATTCCAAGCTCTGCGCTCGGCAAACCTTGCCAAGTGTATCTTGAAGACGAATCACTAAAATTTAAAGAACTGGAGTATTAATACTCTTTAAAGTCAAAGGTGCCAAAAAAGAGCACCCGAGGAGAGCATCAGAAAATGCCCTTCTTCAAACAACATAGCAACACGGGAATAAAACATTGGCTAAGATAATTGTTATCACGTCAGGCAAAGGCGGAGTCGGAAAAACGACCAGCAGTGCATCTATCTCTACAGGTTTGGCGCTGAAAGGGCATAAAACCGTTGTCATCGATTTTGATGTAGGCTTGCGTAACCTTGACCTCATTATGAATTGTGAACGCCGAGTGGTATACGACTTCGTAAATGTCATTAACAACGAGGCGACACTCAACCAAGCTCTCATAAAAGACAAGCACAACGAGAATTTATACATCCTCCCTGCTTCGCAAACGCGCGACAAAGATGCACTCACGCAGGATGGAGTAGAACGCGTTCTTAACGAGCTATCAGAGCGCTTCGACTTCATTATTTGTGACTCGCCTGCCGGTATCGAGCACGGCGCCCAAATGGCGCTCTATTTTGCTGACGAAGCCATCGTTGTTACCAACCCAGAAGTATCATCAGTGCGCGACTCAGACCGCATACTCGGAATACTCCAGAGCAAATCCCGACGCGCAGAACAAGGCGAATCTGTCAAAGAGCATTTGCTGCTTACTCGCTACAACCCAACACGTGTAGAGAAAGGCGAGATGCTGGGCGTAGAAGACGTCAAAGACATTCTAGCTATTAAGCTGCTTGGTGTGATCCCAGAATCGCCGGCCGTACTTTCCTCTTCTAATTCAGGCGTGCCGGTTATTCACGACCAAACAACAGATGCAGGACAAGCTTACGACGATGCCGTAGAGCGCCTGCTAGGCAAGGAAGTGCCGCACCGTTTCCTATCCGCTGAAAAGAAAGGCTTCTTCAAGCGCATGTTTAAGGGGACTGCGACAGCATGAGTTTTCTAGATTATTTTAAGAGCACCAAGAAGAACACCGCTTCGATAGCAAAGGAACGCTTACAAATAATCGTCGCTCACGAGCGAGGCCAGCGGGAACAACCTGATTATCTGCCCATGCTTCAGCAAGAAATACTTGAAGTTATCCGCAAATATGTCTCGGTTAATCAAGATCAGGTTCAGGTTATGCTGGATAAGAACGATGACTGCTCTGTTCTTGAGCTCAACGTAACGCTTCCTGAATAACGCGCACAAAAAGAAGGAAAGTAAGCTCGTGCACTTGAGCAAGCCCGGCCGGCAGCAATGCCAAAGCCCTATCACCAAGTGTACGCGCTTTAAATGACTGCAATCAGCAATGGATATTCATTAGGTTAACACTACAAGGCCGCGAGACCGTGACAAATAACAGCCTAACCGCCAAGGACATCATGACACCGAACGTGAAATCGGTTCCGCAAAGCTGGACGATGGAGCGCTTCAAAAAATTCCTCAGTGATAATGACATTATCGGCAGCCCAGTCGCCAACGAAGACGGCCAGATAGTCGGCATTGCCACGCTGAAAGATATTGCTGAGTTCCATTTTGACGCCTCAAGCTCGCAATATGAGGGCGAGATGAGCGAAGAAGAGCAGCAAGAAGTTCGTCGTCTACGCATGATGATTTTTGAAGGCCTAGCGAGCATGCCTGTTGAAGTCGGCGACATCATGACACCTAGTCTTGTTTCTGTTCAGGAAAACACCGCCGTAAAAGACGTTGCCGAACTCATGATGAACGAACACTTGCACAGAGTATTCGTCAAAAATGGCGATGAAGTCAGCGGAATAATTACCACCTATGATCTACTCAAGATCATTGTTGAGCAACTTAGCTAAAAAGTGCGCGCAAAAGAGCGGGAGGGACGCGACGTTTAAACTATTAACCTACTCAGCAGGATTTAAAGATGGTTATAAGCAACAACAAAAGCGATAACAAAGTCTACGTACTTGATACCAATGTTCTTTTACACGAGCCTGAGTCAATATTTAAGTTCGAAGAGCAAACTGTATTTATCCCTCTTAGAGTTCTTGAAGAGCTCGACTCCCACAAACGCGGTCAACGCGATACCGCCCGCAATGCGCGCCAAGCGCACCGCTACCTCGATGAGATACTCTCAAGAGCGGACATCGACAAGCTCAATGAGGGGATTGCGCTTGATGGCGGCGGGAAGTTGGTTTTTCAAACCTTTGAAAAAGAACGACAAACCGTCGCCGACAACGAAATCATTCAGGTCACTCAAGAACTAAAAGAAAAATTTGCAAGCCAGGATATCTCCGTTGTTCTCGTCACCAAAGACATCAACATGCGCATCAAAGCCATTGTTTTGGGCATTGTCTCCGAAGATTATCGAAACGATCAGGTTGCCAATGTTGGTGACGAAACACTGTTTGGCGGGCAGATAGAAATTACGGATGACATGTGGGAAGCCACGGGTGTCGATATCCAGATAGACCGAGAAGACTCACCAGATGTCGGCACTATCATTATTTACCATGTTACGGCCCCTTGGATTGGCAACTGGCCAATTAACACGCACATTTATTCAGACTCGACGAGCCAACAAAACTTTCGCGGCATCCTCAGAAAGATCGAAGGCTCCACCGCATCGATTGAGATACTTCCGGATTTTGAACAGCAATATCATTGCTGGGGCATACAAGCGCGAAATAAAGAGCAGAACTATGCCCTCTCCATTTTGACCGATCCTGAGATCGATTTTGTCACTATTGCGGGCGATGCCGGTACTGGTAAAACCCTACTAACACTGGCCGCGGCGCTGCAGCTTTGCTACGAAGATAAATTCTACGATGAGATTATTGTCACTCGCGCCACGGTTCCAATGGGCGAAGATATCGGCTTTTTACCTGGTGAGGAAGAGGCAAAAATAGAACCGTGGATGGGCGCGATTACCGACGCCCTAGAAACTCTCAGCGCAAGCCCTGAAGGCAACGACTTTGAGCGAAAATCCGGCCTTGAGTTTTTGAAGAACCGCGTAAAAATAAAAAGCTCGAGCTTTATGCGCGGCCGAAGCTTTTCAGGCAAGTTCTTCTTAATTGACGAGGCACAAAACCTAACGGCAGCCCAAATGCTTGGCCTAATCTCACGAGCGGGACCAGGCACCAAAGTTGTTGCAATAGGCAACCTGAAGCAAATCGATACGCCCTACTTAAGCGCATCAACCAGCGGCTTCAGCTACGCCATTGACCGCATGCGCAATTGGGAGCACTACGCGCACATCACACTCAAGAGCGTAGAGCGCTCTCGTTTGGCCGATTACGTCGCATCCAACTTCCACGATTGAGCACACAGGAGATAGAGGTTGAGAAAGAAGGGGTTGAGCAGGCCAGAGCCTTTCTCAACCCCTTCTTCGTGCATGAGATTACCTTGAACAAACCGGACACGCAGGGTTTTTAGGCAAGTTCAAACGTCGCCAAGACATCGAAAGCGCATCATAAACCAAGAGCTTCCCTGCACTTGGCTCCCCGAAGCCCGCGATCAACTTTATCGCTTCAAGCGCCTGCATCGAACCGATCACACCAACCAACGGGGCAAGCACTCCCGTTGTAGAACAGTTGAGGTCATCCTCGCCATCTTCAGAGTATAAACACCGATAACAGGGTGACTTAGCGTCTCGCGGATCGTAAACCGCCAACTGCCCTTCCATACGAATTGCTGCACCAGAGACCAGCGGAACGCCCGAAGCAACACACAAGCGATTCACTGCAAAACGAGTATCAAAGTTATCACTACAATCAAGAACCACATCAAAATCTGTAAAACGCTCTTGCCACCCCTCTTCGTCAAAGCGCTCCGACAACGCATCAACCAGACACTGCGGGTTAATCGCCGTGATACTGCTCTTCGCAGATTTAACCTTACTCTGGCCGAGCGAGCTCTCTTGATGCGCGATCTGTCGCTGAAGATTGCTCAGCTCGACAACATCGTCATCAACCAGCGTCATTTTACCGAGACCGGCTGCCGCTAAATAAAGCGCCGCCGGAGAGCCCAAACCACCAGCGCCAATGATCAGCGCATGCGCATTCGTAAGCCGTAATTGGCCAGCGACGTCAAAGCCGGGCAGCATCAATTGCCGGCTGTAGCGTAAAAGCGCGTCATCATTTAGGGTGCCTTGCTTATTCATTGTCCGCTCTTCACTTTGATTTCAATACCTTTGAAAACGTGCCGAGGTGAACCGGTCATTACCACCATAGTCTTTGTGTGTTTGTAACTGGTCATAGCCAAGCCCCTCAAGCAACTCTCGCAAACGTGCACCCTGCTCAAACCCGTGTTCCAAACATAAGGTGCCGCCCGATGTAAGATATGCTTTCGCTTCGTTAGCAATATGGACTAAATCGGCAAAGCCATGGTCTTCAGCCACCAGCGCCGATTTTGGCTCAAAACGCACATCACCCTGATCTAGGTGATGATCTTGCGCATCGATATAGGGAGGATTACTGACGATGAGACCAAAGCGTTGACTAGAGTTATTTGACGACGGCTTTTGCAGCGCAGAAAACCATGAGCCAACAGAGAAGTGCACATTATGAACATCGTGCTTTTGCGCATTTCTTTTCGCCAGCTCTACAATGTTTTCAGAAACATCCGTTGCCACCACTGCCCAAAGAGGCCGCTCAACGGCGACAGCTAGCGCGATGGCTCCTGTTCCTGTTCCCAGATCAAGCATTCGTATTGGGTTACGATCGAAGCTGTTGAGAATGAATTCAACTAAACACTCTGTGTCGGGTCGAGGAATCAAAGTATCCGGTGATACTTCCAGGTCGAGCGACCAAAAGCCTCTCGAACCAACCAGGTGCGCGACGGGTGTGCCCAACTTACGCTGCTCTATCAATTGATAGAATCGGTGCGCCTGAGCATCGGATAACATTCTCTCTGGCCAAGTTCGCAAATACGTAGAGTCAACCTCAAGCACTGCACAAAGAAGCTCACGCACATCGACGTCGGGCGCCTCACTCACTAGATCTGCACTATAACCTAAGGCATCAGCAATGGTTAGCGACATGACAGTACACAACAAGAGCGCTAGCCCTCGTTAATACTCGCGAGCAGTTCAGCCTGATGCTCCTGCAACAGAGGATCAATAATCACCCCAAGATCACCCTCCATGACCTCTGCCAACTTGTACAAGGTTAAATTGATGCGATGATCGGTGACACGCCCTTGCGGATAGTTATAGGTTCGAATACGCTCAGAACGATCACCACTACCCACCAAGCTCTTACGCTGGCTGGATTGCTCGGCCGCTGCGGCTTCTTGCTCAGCACTTAACAGTTTAGATGCAAGCAAGGTCATCGCCTTTGCCTTGTTCTTGTGTTGCGATCGCTCGTCCTGACACTCAACGACAACACCGGTTGGCAAGTGGGTAATACGAATTGCAGAATCTGTTTTGTTGACGTGCTGACCACCCGCACCAGAGGCACGAAACGTATCAATCCGAAGATCAGCCTTATTGATTTCCACATCATCCACTGACTCAATCTCAGGCATAACGGCAACCGTACACGCAGACGTATGAATGCGGCCCTGCGATTCTGTCTCTGGTACGCGCTGCACTCGATGCGCTCCAGATTCAAATTTCAGCGCACCAAATACACCATCGCCAATCACGCGAGTAATAATCTCCTTGTATCCGCCATGCTCACCCAAGCTTTCGCTGACGACTTCCATTTTCCAACGTCTTTGCTCTGCATAACGAGAGTACATGCGAAAAAGGTCCCCAGAAAAAATCGCCGCCTCATCACCACCTGTGCCAGCTCTAATTTCAAGAAACACGTTGTTACCATCGTTTGGATCTTTTGGCAGTAAAAGTACCTGCAACTCGTCCGTCAGGCCGACCAGGTTTTCTTGCGCAGCCGACAACTCCTCTTGCGCCATTTCACGCATATCGGCATCGCCATCGGACATAAGCGCTTTCGCTTCTTCAATGTCATCCTGCGCCTGTCGATATCGGCCATAGCACTGAACAACCGGCTCCAACTCCGAGTATTCCTTTGAGTAGTCTCGGAACTTGTTTTGATCTGAGATCACGCTAGGATCACTCAAAAGTGCACCAAGCTCCTCATAGCGATCGGTTATTTCATCAAGCCGAAGCAACAATGATTCTTTCATATTTAAATATTCGCTCAAATAAAATCGGGGAGAGTTTAGCACCGCACATCGCTAGGGCGAAATCGTGCGAGCTAAGGGCCATCCAGCTTAAAAAGGTTGAGTAACAAGTTTGCGGTTTCGGGCTTACCAGCGGCAGCATCATCTCGCACAGAAACCGTAGGTTCGTGAAGCAATTTTTGAGTCAAGCCACGCGATAACACACGAATCACCTGCTCCGGATCGCTTCCTTGTTGCAACGATGAAAGCGCTTTTTCCAATTCTGTCTGACGGATCGTTTCGGCATGCGCTCTAAAACGTCGCAGCCCCTCGCCCGCATTGGAGACACGCATATCGCTCAAAAAACGTGACACGCCGCTCTCGATAATGGCCTCCGCCTCCTGAGCCGCTTGCTCGCGTGCGCGCTTGTTCTCGTCAATCACGTCACTCAAGTCATCAACGGTATAAAGGTACACATCTGCTAAGTCAGCGACTTGGGGCTCAATATCTCTGGGAACGGCAATGTCTACCATAAAAAAGGGGCGATGCTTACGCAGTTTCAAGGCGCGCTCTACTGCCCCCTTACCCAGAATAGGCAACGGGCTCGCCGTCGAGGAAATCACAATATCTGCCTCGACCAACAAATCCGGGATATCTCCCAGCAATGCTGCATGGCCACCCACGTCTTCCGCTAGATCCTGAGCTCGCGCCAACGTCCGGTTAGCCACTGTAATGTTCTTTATCCCGGCCTGCTGAAGATGTTTGGCCACCAGCTCCGTCGTTTTACCCGCCCCTATCAGCAAGGCATTACTTTGATCAAGCTTACCAAACAACTGCCGAGCAAGTGCAACCGAAGTCGCTGCGACCGACACGGCACTTTCGCCAATTGCCGTATCCGTTCTCACCTGCTTCGCTGTCGAAAAACTCATCTCAAACAGACGCCCTAGACGACCAGTGACCGATCCGACTTCTAGCGCACTGGCATACGCAGACTTAAGCTGGCCAAGAATCTGCGGCTCGCCCAAAACAAGAGACTCAAGCCCCGCCGCGACCCGCATAACATGCCGCACGGCAAGATCATCCTTTAGGCAAAAACTAACACCATCGATCTCTGAGGCTGGAATTGCATGATGTTCCGACAACCAACGCACCATGTCTGGCGCATGAAAATCCGCTTGCGTATGACAATAAATCTCGGTGCGATTGCAGGTTGATAAAATCACACCCTCACTCACCTTGGGCTGCGAAACAAGCGCCCGCAGAGAACTCGCCAGGTTATCCGCATCAAATGCGACCTGTTCCCTGAAGTCTACCGAGGCTGTTTTATGATTGATGCCAAAGGCAAGGATTGACATTGAGATCCGAAATTGAGAATTAAATCGCTATTTTACAAAGAGCTTGCCAAATATGCTACGCGAATTACGCATTGTATCGGGCATGAAGTTGACAGCAAACCGCCGTGTGTCATGATACCGAGCTAACCGTCATTTAGACATCGAAAACCTATTGTAAGAGATTTCCTTTGAAACTACTCCGTTTTACTTTGCGTTTCGTGCTTGTTTTACACATTTTACTCGCATCGGGTTGTGCAAGCCTTCTGAACAAATCAAGCGCCACATCCGTNGACGCTGAATCCGCCCCCAAAAGCGAAGAGAACGACATTGAATATGCGGATTTTTCGATTGAGCAAGACACGCTTTATGACCTTCTCGTAGCGGAGATTGCCTCACAACGAGATCAGTTTGATATTACTCTGGTGAACTACATTCATCAGGCGCAAATGACGCGAGATCCAGCTGTCATACTCAGAGCCATTAATGCTGCACAGATTGCCAAAGACTCCGAAGCCATCAAAGAACTCACGCTTATTTGGCTAGAAGAAGAACCCGACAACATCTCCGCACACCAAATCTTGGCATATCAATACTCTGTCGACCGCGCATTCCCCGAAGCTATCGATCAAATTGCTAAGATTCTCGAGCTAGGCGGCAAGACCAGCGTTGAAGCGCTCGCCATCAGCTCAGCTCAGGCCAGCGAAGAAGAAAAACAGGAGCTGCTTGAACTGTACACGCAACTGCTTGAGCAGTTTCCCGACAGCTGGGAGGTTCGATATAGCCTTGCGCTCGTCCACCGAAATTTGAAGCAGTGCGACATTGCGATAGAACAACTTGAACAAGTTATTGATGCGCAGCCTGAATTTCAACAAGCGTTTATCGTGAAGGCGAACTGCCTTAGCGAGCTAGGAAAAAAAGACGAAGCGCTCGCCTATGCGGAACAAAGCTTTAACCAATTCCCCGAAAACAACGCGCTCGGCAGACTTTACGCTAGCCTTCTTATTGAAAAGGGCGACACGCAAGCAGCCGAAGGCGTTTTCGCGACCCTTCTTGAATACTACCCCGACTCAGCAAGCCTAACGCTGTCACACGCCCTTCTAATGCTTGAAAATAAGAAAGTGGAAGATGCAAAGAGCGCCTTTGAAGAGCTAACCGCCTCCCCTACCCACAGCAGCGACGCTTACTATTACCTTGGGAGAATCGCGGAGCAACAAGATCAACCTGAAGAAGCCATTACGCAGTACCAGAATGTAGCCCCAAGTTCGCACTACAATACCGCGATCGAGCGCTATGTATACCTGCTCAGCAAGCAAGAGCGAATGGATGAAGCATTAGAACGACTTGCCCTATTACGACAAGATCAACCCAGAAATGCTCAAAAGCTGTGGTTGATTCAGTATCAACTTCTAAACACCTTTGACAAGACTGATATGGCGCTTGATGGGCTAAACCAAGCACTAACCCAATTCCCAGAAGATGAGTCCCTTTTGTATGCGAGAGCGATGCATTATGACGGTACCGGCGAAATCGAGCTGATGGAGCAAGACCTGCGAAAAATCATCACCAAGAATCCAAGAAACGCCGTTGCGCTAAATGCGCTTGGATATACCCTCGCAGACAAAACAGATCGCCTTGAAGAAGCCCTGCAGCTCATCACGCTGGCGCTCGCGCTTCGCCCTGATAACCCAGCGATCATGGACAGCATGGGCTGGGCACTGTTTAAGCTCGGCAAGAACGAAGAAGCACTCGCGCTTTTAAGTAAAGCTTACATCAACTACCCCGATGGAGAAGTCGGTGCACATCTAGGCGAAGTACTATGGGTTGAAGGCAAAACCGAGGAAGCCAAAAAAGTTTGGAACAACAGCCTGCGCCAGCAACCAGACCATCCTGTGCTTCGCGCAACGTTAGAACGACTTGCTCCAGAGATGCTTGAAGACCTTAATGACACGGCAGAGCCGAACGATGAGAATACTGAGGCAACTGACTCTGCCCCAGCTTCAGATGCGCAAGAGACCAACCAGGCGGAAGAATAATCGTGGCGACTAGAAGTTTTGGATGCCCTATCATTACGGCTGCTCTCATCGTAGCATTAAGCATTACGAGCGGCTGCGCATCCAATTTTATTGAATATTCCGGCGACGAAAGCCCCAAGGTTCTTCGAGAAAAACTCTATCAAATTGAAGACTTTCAGCTCTCCGGAAAGCTCGGCTTTCGAAATACGGACGAAGCCTTTAGCGTTGCTATCAACACCTGGAAACAGACGGCAGATCAATACGACATTCAACTCAGCTCTACTTTTCTTGGACTCGGTTCAGTCAATATTCTAGGCACGCCCACCTGGATTGAGATTAACGAGAGCGGAGAAGAGCCAATCCAATCGCCCTACCCTAATGAAGCGCTAGAGCAATTGCTTGGGATGCCTCTTCCTGTTCAAAGAATTCGCTACTGGATAAAAGGAGTACCCGCACCCCAGTCATCCGCAATAGAGGTCAAAGATGAGCGGGGGCTTGTGTCTTCAATTACCCAAGATCAATGGATGATTGAACTGGACCGATACCACGACGTAAATGGCCTACCTTTACCCAGCAGAATAAAAATTAATCGCGATGGCACACGAATCACACTAGCGGTCAGTCAATGGTCGATACTTTAAGAAACGAGAACCGACTCTCCAACATACCGCTAACGCTAGAATTACCAGCGCCGGCAAAACTCAATCTTTTTCTGCACATTACCGGAAGAAGGGAAGACGGCTACCATGAATTGCAGACAGCATTTCAAATACTCAACTTCGGCGATACACTCCAGTTTGAGCGGACCACCGACAACCAAATAACAGTACTCCCTGCAATCCCTAATCTGCCGCAAGAAGAGAACTTAATCTACAAAGCCGCGCACTTACTAAAGCCTTTTAACAAACGAAAATATGGCGCTCGCATCACGCTCGCTAAAAGACTCCCAATGGGTGGTGGTGTTGGTGGCGGAAGTTCCGATGCCGCATCTACCCTGCTTGGACTAAATTTACTTTGGGACTGCAGCCTGAGCCGGAATGAACTAAGCACACTCGGCTTGCAATTAGGTGCGGACGTTCCCGTCTTTATTAACGGTAAAACCGCATTTGCGGAAGGCGTTGGAGAGCAACTTCATGATCTAAAAACCCCCTCTTTGTGGTACGTCGTACTTAGCCCAAAAGTACACGTCAGCACCGCTCAAATTTTTTCAAATGAACTGTTGACAAGAGACACCCCAAAGATGAAAATAGCGCCCGCTTTGGAGGGGCAAGCGCTCGACAGGCTTCACAATGATTGTGAACCGCTCGTTGCGAAACTCTACCCCGAAATTCAGTCAGCTTTAGATTGGTTAAGCCAATTCGGCCAAGCCAAGATGACGGGAACCGGAGCATGTTGTTTTTGCGCTCTGTCTTCAGAAGCAGAAGCAAGACAGGTTTTGAATGAAGCTAATCCTAAATTCAAAGGCTTTATAGCCAAGGGAGTCTCACTCTCTCCTGCAATAAAAAGGCTAAGTGAAGCTGAGAGGTTCGCAACGAATCCCTCGAAATGAAAGCTCAACAATTTGAGCTATAGTAATGGCTTCGTTTAAGTCCAGATTACTGGGGTATCGCCAAGCGGTAAGGCAACGGGTTTTGATCCCGTCATGCGGAGGTTCGAATCCTCCTACCCCAGCCATATTTCTTACACCCTTAGACGAAAACGCGCATAGTCCAACGCTACAAGCAGCTCTGAAACGAGGTAAGCTCTTCCCATGTCTAAAATGATGGTCTTCACAGGTAATGCTAATCGAGATCTAGCCCAGAAAGTTGTTGATAATCTACGCCTACCTCTGGGTAACGCGAAGGTCAACAAATTCAGCGACGGCGAAGTAGCGGTTGAAATCAACGAGAACGTCCGAGGTAAAGACGTTTTCATTATACAACCAACCTGTAACCCGACTAACGACAACCTAATGGAACTGATTGTGATGACGGACGCTTTGCGTCGCGCATCAGCCGGTCGAATTACGGCCGTTGTCCCATACTTTGGTTATGCACGTCAGGATCGACGAGTTCGCTCCATGCGCGTTCCGATCACCGCAAAAGTAGTCGCTGATATGATCACGGGCGCCGGCATCGACAGACTATTAACCGTCGACCTGCACGCCGATCAGATTCAAGGCTTTTTCGACATTCCGGTAGACAACATATACGCCACACCAATTCTCGTTGACGACATTATGCAGCGTTTCAATGACGACTTTATGGTTGTGAGCCCCGATGTTGGTGGCGTAGTGCGAGCACGTGCAATGGCAAAACGCGTCGGTGATGTCGACTTGGCCATCATCGACAAACGCCGCCCGAACGCAAACATCTCTCAGGTCATGCACATCATCGGTGACGTTAAAGACAAGAAATGCTTGCTCATCGATGACATCGTTGATACCGCAGGCACGCTTTGCAAGGCAGCAGAAGCACTAAAAGAGAAAGGCGCAAAAGAAGTCTACGCCTACATCACGCACCCCGTCTTGTCCGGCCCTGCGATTGAAAATATCGAAAACAGCACATTGGACACATTGATTGTCACAGATACGATCCCACTGAGTGACAAAGCCGCAAAATGTGGTAAGATTCGCCCCCTTACGATTTCAGGCCTCATTGCAGAGTCAATTAGACGGATCAGCAATGAAGAGTCGATTAGTGCATTGTTTGATTAGCTGAAGGCTAACAAGGCTTTACCTAGCGAAAGCTAAAGAGCCAAAACGCACTAAAAAATTTTGATGAATCCGCACTGCAGATTTATCAAAACACCGAAAAGCACATTGGTGCTTTTTTTCGTTTTAAAAAGCAAGTGATGAGTCTGGTCGCGGACTTGTTACAACGCATATTGAGGAAAGAAAAATGAGTAATTCATTTGTTGTAGAAGCAGAGCTTCGAGAAGATCAGGGGAAAGGTGCGAGCCGCCGCCTGCGTCGCCTTGAAGGTAAAGTACCTGCTATTTTGTACGGCACGAAAGCAAAAAATCCAGTTTCACTTAGCATTCCTGCTAACAAACTACGTCGCGCCCTTGAAGAAGAAGCATTCTACTCTCACATTCTTACCGTTAAATTTGACGGCAAGGAAGAGAGCGCAATTCTTAAAGATCTTCAGCGTCATCCTTCTACCAATGAAGTAATGCACGCCGACTTCTTGCGCGTAACTAAAAACCAAGCTATCCACGTTAACGTCCCTCTCCACTTCTTGAACGAAGAAGCGTGTGAAGGCGTTAAAATGGGCGGCGGTAAGGTCCAGCACCAGATGACTGACGTTGAGATCATCTGTTTGCCTGCAGATCTTCCTGAGTACCTTGAAGTAGACATGATTGACGTTAACGTTGATCAAATCGTTCACTTGTCAGACATCGTTCTGCCAAAAGGCGTAACGATTGCAGCCCTTCAACAAGGTGCTGATCACGATCTACCAGTTTGTTCTGTACACAAGCCTAAGGGCGTTGCAGAAGAATCTGAAGAATCATCTGAAGAAGGTGACGCAGAAGAATAAGCTCTACCCAGAGCGACTTCTTCTTGGTACTGGCTAGGGTATTTGCGGAACATCAGCAATGACACAACAGATCAAGCTGATCGTCGGACTCGGTAACCCCGGGAAAGAATACGCATCTACCCGCCATAACGCTGGTGCCATTTTTGTAGAAGCGCTTGCAACCCAAGCGCTTCAAACCCTAAAACCTGAGAGCAAATTCCACGGCCTGTATTCAAAGGCAACCATCTCAGGCCAA
>NZ_LWFT01000553.1:0-582 GCF_001635105.1 Oleiphilus sp. HI0079 | reverse complement strand
CCTGATAGGTGCACCAGACACCGTTCCCGACGAACAGGTATATGCGGTACCGTTTAAAGGATATAAGAGCCTACGCATCTCCCAAGGTTTTGGTGGAAAATTCAGCCATAGTCATGAACCTCAATACTATGCCATTGATATTGCGATGCCCGTCGGTACACCAATATCCGCAGCGCGCTCCGGAATTGTTATCGATATACAGGATACCTACGCGCACTCAGGTGTTAGCAGCGCCTTTTTTTATGACAAAGCGAACTATGCAATGGTTTTGCATGGGGATGGGACGTACGCCATGTATGGGCATCTATTGATAGGCAAAGTACTCGTTAAGCCAGGCGATAGCGTTGAAACCGGCCAATTGCTTGGATATTCCGGTAACACCGGTTTCTCGACCGGCCCTCACCTTCATTTTGTCATTCAATATAATAAGCAAGGTAAGCCGGCCTCCAAACGATTTAAATTGAAGCAGGCGGATGGCACTATCATCAACCCCAAAACAGACATCTGGCTTTTGCCGGCAGACTAATAATCGAATTACTTGGATCAGCGGCAGGGCGCTTTTACAACACAAATGCCAAGACG
>NZ_LWFT01000552.1:0-767 GCF_001635105.1 Oleiphilus sp. HI0079 | reverse complement strand
CAAGGGCCTGAAAAATGTCTCAAAAAAACAAGAAAACAGGGTTTATAACCCGACTCTTACTCGGCTCTGCACTCGCATTTGGCACAGCACAAGCGATGGCAGACAACTGCTACATCATGGTACATGGCCATGGTACAAACGGCACAATCAAGTCTGGCACCAATCAGCCAGCACTTGATTACTGGAGTAGCTACAACTTCAGCGAATATGCTGGCAACAGTGCAATCACTGAATTAATCTCAGGTTCAAGCGACAACTATGCGGTCGTTGGCTACAACTCGACAGATGAGGCTGGCTACCCTTGGTGGCGCGATGAGACAGCAGGCGAAATCGCCCGCCAAATCATTTCTATTCGTCAGGGCTACGGTGACGGCTACATTCATCCTGAAGCGAACACACAGTGCGCTGCAAATGACACGTTTTGGGTTGTAAGTCATAGCCAAGGCGCAACAGAGATGATGTACATCGCTGGAAACGCACTACCTGGATCACCAAACTACAACACTGCCTACACCGCAAGCTCGGGTGTAAGCGTGGACTTCAATGCTGCTATCTCTGGTATTGCAGGCATCTTTACGCTGGGCGGCGCAATCACAGGCACCGAGGGTGCCGACCGCGTTTGCAATGGTAACTGGCTAGACAGCTTGATCAACGCGGCATTCCTAGGTCAAGACTGCAACCAAAGCGTCGCTTGGCTGCAAACGTTTGACTCATACGCAGTAAAAAACTACATCGGCTCAAACCTAGCGGCTCCTGTTTACGTTATG
>NZ_LWFT01000551.1:0-7470 GCF_001635105.1 Oleiphilus sp. HI0079 | reverse complement strand
GGCGTATTTTGATACTCGCATGAAACTCGGCTTTCCTCTCGCCCCAGCAGAATTACGTGACGAAGTGATAGCAAAAGTCGAAGCCGCAACAGACAAAGGGAGCAAGTAATCGTGTCTCACAAAGATTTTCTCGTTGAACTTGGCACCGAAGAGCTCCCGCCGAAAGCATTAAAGAAACTCTCAGCCGCATTCAGCAAGGGTATTCTTGATGGCCTTGATGATGCCGGAATCACCTACGGAGACAGCAAAAGTTTTGCTGCACCACGCCGCCTCGCCCTTCAAATATCCGGACTAGCTCTTCAACAAGCAGACAAAGAGATTGAAAAGCGCGGTCCATCAAAGAAGGCCGCATTTGATGATGAGGGTCAAGCAACGCGCGCGCTACTAGGATTTACCGGCTCGCTAGGCATTGATCCAAGCGACCTTGAGGAAATGGAAACACCAAAAGGCGCCTGGCTTGTCTACCGAAGTATCGAGGCAGGAAAAGTGACGTCAGAGTTAATTGGTGACATTGTTGCCCAGTCACTCGCCAAATTACCGATTCCAAAGCGAATGCGCTGGGGTGCTCAAAAAGAAGAGTTCGTGCGTCCAGTGCAGTGGGTACTTATGCTTCTGGGTGGGGACGTCATTCCCGGAGAAACTTTGGGCATCCAGCATAGCAATACCACGCGCGGCCACCGGTTTATGAGCAGCGGTGAAATTGAGATCAGCGAACCATCGGCATACGAAGGTACATTGCGTGACCAAGGCAAAGTCATTGCCGATTATGAAGCGCGAAAAGCCATCATTAAGTCAGGTGTAGAGCAAATCGCAAAAACGGTCAATGGCCTTGCGATCATCGATGAAGACCTGCTCGATGAAGTCAACTCGCTCAACGAGTGGCCAACACCACTGCTCGGAAATTTTGATCATGCGTTTTTGAGCGTGCCTGCGGAAGCATTGATTTCATCAATGGCCGAACACCAAAAGTACTTCCACGTACTCGGTGATGATCAAAAAATCATGCCGCACTTTATTACCGTTTCAAACATCGAAAGCAAAGACCCTGAACAGGTCATCCGCGGCAATGAACGCGTAATCCGGCCACGTTTGTCTGACGCCGCCTTCTTTTTTGAAACAGACAAGAAAACAACCCTTGAATCCAAACGCGACGCGCTTAAGAACATAGTCTTCCAAACCAAGCTTGGTACTGTGTTCGATAAAACAGAACGTGTTTCAAAGTTATCTCAACGCATCGCCAAGGTCATTGGCAGCGATGAAAACAAGGCTCTTCGTGCTGGTCAGCTCGCAAAGTCTGATTTGGTCAGCGAAATGGTTCTGGAGTTCACAGACCTTCAAGGCATCATGGCCTATCACTATGCTTTGCATGATGGCGAAGCGGAAGACGTTGCACTGGCATTAAATGAACAGTACATGCCAAAGCAAGCTGGCGGTGAGCTGCCAAGCACACTAACGGGTTGTGCGCTTGCCATCGCAGAAAAGCTCGACTCATTGGTCGGTTTATTTGGCATAAATCAACCGCCAACAGGCACAAAAGATCCTTTTGCACTGCGTCGCGCCGCACTAGGCGTTTTGCGCATCATTGTTGAAAAACAATTGGATGTAGATCTTCGAGATCTAATTTCGTGGGCAATAGAAGAACACTCCGCTCTGGAAAACAATGATCTTGAAGCTCAGCTACTCGATTATTTACTAGATCGATTCAGAGCTTGGTTCGACGATGAAGGCATTTCCGCCGAGGTGTTCCTCGCTGTGCATGCTCGCAAGCCGACCAAGCCTGTCGACTTTGACAAGCGCATTCGCGCAGTTGCGGCCTTTAATGCATTACCACAAGCTGAAGCGCTTGCAGCGGCGAATAAACGCGTATCAAACATACTCGCGAAAAACAAAACTGAGAATGGCGGCGGGCTTAATGAAGCATTGCTAAGCGAACCAGCGGAACAGGCGCTAGCGAAACAGTTAAGCGCGTTGCAATCGAAAGTAGCACCCATGTTTGCAGCTGGTGACTACGCGCAAGCATTGAATGCACTCGCTGAACTGCAAAGCGCAGTTGATGCATTCTTCGACAACGTGATGGTGATGGCAGACGATGAAGCCGTGCGCAATAACCGTATCGCCCTGCTGGAGCAATTGCGTAACCTGTTCTTGCAAGCAGCCGACATCTCTTTGTTATCTCGCTAGCTGAAAAGTAGACTTTCTCCAAAAGTCGCATCAACATAAGAAGCCGGGCACTTTGCCCGTCTTTTTACTGTGGTGCTTTCTCTGCGCATCTAGGGTTTTGGCATTCCCGCCGTTTCAAAATAGGACTGTGCTCCTGCATGCCACGCAGACACTTTATCTGAGCGCAGCATCTCTTCACGACTCAATAACTTAAGCGCTGGATGCAAGTCTCTGAAGACATTAAAGTCTTCGAAGATAGACTGCGTAAGCGCGTAGATCATACCCTCATCTACATCCTCGCTAGAGACGAGATTTGCATAAACACCAAAGGTTTCAATATCCTTTGGATTGCCGCGATACATTCCACCGGGAATGACTGTTTTGACATAGACCTCTGAGCGCGAAATCAACTCTTCAAGCTTTGCGGAGGCGGCTGGCACAATCACGCTTTCACAATCCGTTGTGGCGAGCTTCACCGAGCTATTTGGCGAGCCAGCCACAAAGACCATCGCATCAAACCTGTCATCACACAATGCTTGCGCTTGATCGTCGGAGTCCAATTCATAGACCTCAGAGAAATCGGACTTCCACCACCCCATGACCCCCATCAACCACTCCATTGTCGCCCGCTGGCCAGAGCCTGGATTACCAATATTAATACGCTTGCCTTTGAGGTCTTCAAGCTTCTCTACGTTCGAATCCTTTCGCGCCACTATGGTAAAAGGCTCACTGTACAAATTGACCACTTTACGCAAGCCATCAAATGCCCCGTAATCTTTGAATTGAGCCGAGCCTCTTCGGGCATGCATAAACCAATCACTCTGCACAATCGCAAGATCAATCTCCTGAGCGCGCAACCGCTTTATGTTTTCCAAGGAACCGCGGCTACTCTCAACAAAACAGCGGACGCCATGCTGTTTTACGCCCTGATTCATCATCTGACATATCGCACCACCCGCAGGGTAATAAACACCCGTTACACCGCCGGTTGCCATAATCAGATGTGCCTGTTCGGCATAAACCAAACCAGAGAAAAACAAGACTATAAGAGGAAAAAAGCGCTTCAAATTCATAGATACGTTCTTTGTCTGAGAGAAATTGATCTAATGATTAAAAAGCATGCAAGAGCACCATGCAATAAATAAGTGGCGACTGGTTAATATCTGTTCTATATACAACCCAAAGGAATAAGCGCAAAATAATAATTTGGATATCCGCTTGTGATAACTGCCGGCAAAGTCAGATAAAAATACGAATGTTGCACTTACGATGGCCGAACTATGACGATCATTCAAAACAGTTCCATTCGGTTCGCGAATAACTTTATTACGCGCAGCCTCTCCCTGCCTGCGCTCAGAGCTCTTTACGGCTTCTCTTTAGCCATTGTCCTGCCATCTGGCTGGATACTTATTCAATGGCTGGCTGGCAGAAGCCCTTTCTCGGAAGAAGCCTTTGACGTTCTTCTGTACGCCTATATTACGGTGATAGGCGGAATCATGTTTGCCTCTATTGGCTTCATGATTGGCAAACGAGAGCAAACCATGACCGACCTTGCGTTAAGTGATAGCTTAACTGGCTTGTACAATAAGCGATACTTTCAAAACCGCCTAGATCAGGAATTTGAACGCTTTCAGCGTTATGGAACACCCATGTCGTTGGTGCAAGTCGATTTGGATCATTTCAAATATGTAAACGATACATGGGGCCATCAAGCGGGCGACATTGTTTTGAAACAAGTAGCAAACGCGGTGCAGAGCAATCTGCGTACCGGTGAAATTGCGGCCCGCGTGGGCGGAGAAGAGCTCTGTATCATCGTCTGCAATTCAAAAGCAGACGCCGCATTTCAGTTAGCTGAACGAATCAGAAGGGCAATCAAGGACATGGAGATTGATTGGCAGGGCGAAAAAATTCAGGTCAGTGCATCATTTGGTATTGCCGACGCAGAACCAGACATTCTGACCAAGTGGCAGCTCTATGAGCGCGCTGACCAAGCTCTCTATCAAGCCAAAGAACATGGCCGAAACTTAAGCATCATTTTCAAAAGCGACATGAGTAAAGCCGCCTGAGTCTGGTGGGATCTTCGTCATCCAAGGGCGCTTACAACTGCTTGAGTTGATAACCTTTCTTTTGAAGAAGGTCTACCACGCCCGAGGGGCCAACAAGATGTCCGGCACCAACGACCATAAAGCATACGCGATCGCTAAAGCACTGCTCTAGTTTCTCAGCCATCTGCACGTTGCGCTTAAAAAACAGCACCTCGTAGTAATTCTCCAAACTCGGAAAATCACGCATACCTTCACCGATGGCCAGCTCGTACATGAGATCTGCATCACCCTGTTTCCACGCATCTTCTAGGCCTTTCCACTCACTTTCAAAGTCAGCCATATTCAGCAAAGCATCACTAAAGCTTTCCTCATCGGAGGGTAACTCTGAAATCAATTTAATCTGAAACTCGAAGCTTTCTAGCTCTTCTATTTTTTTGCGGTAACGTGCTTTTTCAAGAAAGTAACTATCGATTCCATACTCAGCGGAATAGCCAAGCACCTGGGCCTGCAGAGCGGCTAATGTTACCCCCAACAAACCAGGCTTGTATCGCGAAAACAACTCACTGGCGTTTTCAATACCGAGACTAGCGAACATGATTTCCACCTGATCTACCAACGCTGGGGACAGTCGGTCCTTATAGCTAACTCCCTCGGGGTAATATGCATACTGCTCTATCAAGGCTTGCTGCGCTTGCGGCTCGACACGCGAATCATCAAGCTCAACCATCAACACATCGGACGCATCAAAACCATCAAGAACGGCACTATTTATCGGGTAAAAACTACCGTTGGCTAAATGCACAGCTCCCATCAAATACGCCTTGTGCAATCCGTCCTTTGAGTTCAGTTCCCACGCAAGACCACGATTCTCCGCATGTGCAAATAGGGCCACACAACACAGGCAACAAACCGTGAGCCGACGAAGCATATTGTTAGAACGCACAATCTTTACATTAATCATCAAGGCTAATCCCTAGGTTACTCCAGCCATCATCTCTTGCGAGTGCACGAAGGTTTCGTAGCAAATCTTTACTCAACTTATCTGAACCTCTCAATAGATCGCACAACGCTTGCTGAAAGCTTAGCTCGCGCACCATAAGCTCATGCTTTTCAAACAGGCGAATCAAAGCATTCTCGTCCAAGCCATCCCCTTCGGTAAACTCTAGGAACTCCGACACCGTAGCAATCGACACCTGGCTTGCTTCTTCAGCTCGCTTTTTGTCTCTGTTTAATGCTGACACGAGCGCCATTTCCCACAACTCTAGGCCGTTATTGCACGGCAAAATACCAAAGCTATCGAGCTCCTCTTCAATGATGTGCGCGACTACCTCATCAAGGCACGCAATAATCGCCTCCTCTTTCGGATGAAATACCGCAGACTCCCAACTTGTTTCCATTAACGAAGAAAAACCTTTGGGAAATGCATTGCTATCGACCTCACTGCGCTCAACACTTTCCAAGAACAAGATAATGTTCGGCAACGCACGCTCTGCTAGCGCCAAGATAAACGCAGTCTCTCGCCATCCAGTTAAGGCTTTTACCGACTTAATCAGCTTTTTGGGATTCATTCTTTAAGGCTCTCTATCAATGCGAATCGCTCATTCTTTGCTTCGCGTAAGAAGACAGCATAGGTTGCTGAGAATCTATTGCAATTTACATATAAAAGTTTTTGAATCGTAGCGTTAAGGACCAATTAATAAAACTATAGGCAGAGGAAGAAAATGAAGCTCGAATCGCTCGCACTCCACCACGGATACGAATCTGAAGCTACAACCAAGTCAGCAGCTGTACCCATTTATCAAACGACCTCCTACACATTCGATAATACCCAGCATGGCGCGGATCTTTTTGACCTGAAGGTTCCTGGCAATATCTACACGCGGATCATGAATCCAACCACGGCTGTGCTCGAGCAACGTATTGCTGAAATGGAAGGGGGTATTGGAGCTCTAGCTGTTGCTTCAGGTATGTCAGCAATCACTTATTCTATCCAGTGCCTGACCCGCGCAGGAGACAACATCGTGAGTACCAGCCAGCTTTACGGCGGCACGTACAATCTATTCGCTCATACGTTCCCGCAGCAGGGAATAGACGTACGTATGTGTAGCCACGACGACTACGAGAAGATGGAAGCACTAATTGATGACAAAACACGCGCCCTATTTTGCGAGTCTATAGGCAATCCTGCTGGCAATGTTGTCGACATCAAGAAGCTGTCTGAAATTGCGCACCGCCATGGCATCCCTGTAATCGTCGACAACACGGTTGCAACACCTTACCTATGCCAACCATTTAAGCAGGGCGCCGATATTGTTGTGCACTCTCTGACTAAATACATCGGTGGGCATGGTATTGCCATTGGCGGTGTCATTGTCGATTCAGGAAAATTCGACTGGGCCGCAAACAAAGAACGTTTCCCACTATTCAATGAGCCTGATCCTTCATACCATGGCGTTGTGTATACCGAAGCACTAGGGCCCGCAGCGTTTATTGGTCGTTGTCGCGTTGTCCCTTTGCGAAATACCGGCTCCGCGATCTCTCCACATAACGCATTCCTCATTATGCAAGGCTTGGAAACCCTTGGCTTGCGCATGGAGCGCCATTGTCAGAACGCTGAAAAGGTAGCGGGGCATCTTGCGACACACCCTAAAATCACCTGGGTAAACTATGCAGCCTTGCCTGACAGCCCGTACTATGAGAATTGTCAAAACATCTGCGGAGGCAGGGCTTCGGGCATCCTCAGCTTTGGAATAAAAGGTGGCAAAGAGGCTGGAGCTCGTTTCATTGATGCGCTGCAGATGATCCTGAGGCTAGTCAACATTGGTGATGCGAAGTCACTCGCTTGTCATCCGGCTTCAACAACACACCGTCAACTAGATGCCGATGAGCTAAAAGCCGCTGGAGTGAGCGAAGACCTCGTTCGCATCTCCGTAGGCATAGAACACATAGATGACATTATTGCCGATATTGATCAGGCACTTGAAAAGGCCTAACCCAAGACGGATAAATAAAGGCATAAAAAAAGCGACCTTTAAGTCGCTTTTTTACTCTGGCAGTGGGCTTAGGTTTTCGGCAACGTAACGCCAACCTGCCCCTGATATTTCCCACCCCGGTCACGATAGCTTGTTTCGCAAACCTCATCCGACTCAAAAAACAGCATCTGAGCAACGCCTTCGTTCGCATAGATCTTGGCAGGAAGATTGGTTGTATTTGAAAACTCTAGCGTCACATGACCTTCCCATTCTGGCTCTAGCGGTGTGACGTT
>NZ_LWFT01000550.1:0-21566 GCF_001635105.1 Oleiphilus sp. HI0079 | reverse complement strand
CCTTAGGCTCCATCGACAAAGCTCTTGCAATACCGACGCGCTGCTTCATTCCCCCAGAGATTTCAGAAGGCAGCTTATCGAGTGCGTGTGTCATGTGCACCAATTCAAGGTTGTGCGACACCCAATCTTTGATTTCGGCCTTCGAGCGGTCTTTACTCGTTTGCTTTACCGCCAACTCGACATTCTTGTAGACGCTCAACCATGGAAGCAAAGAGTGGTTTTGGAAAACCACGGCTCTATCTGGGCCCGGCTCTGTCACTTCCTTACCATCAAGAATGACACCACCGTTTGTCGCCTGATGAAGCCCGGCCACAATGTTCAAGACCGCTCGAAGGCCGAAATCAAAGATTGGGTGTCGCACAACCTTGAATTGGTGCACATGACACACGCACTCGATAAGCTGCCTTCTGAAATCTCTGGGGGAATGAAGCAGCGCGTCGGTATTGCAAGAGCTTTGTCGATGGAGCCTAAGGTTTTGTTGATGGATGAACCTTTTGGCGCGTTGGACGCGTTAACTCGCGCGCACCTTCAAGATTCGGTTATGGAAATCCATGCTGAGCTAGGGAACACCGTCATCATGATTACGCACGATGTCGATGAGGCTGTTTTACTGTCAGACCGCATTGTAATGATGACGAATGGTCCAGCCGCGACCATTGGTGAGGTGTTGAATGTGGAGTTACCGAGACCACGTGATCGATTGGCGTTGGCCGACAATCCGCAATACAACCATTATCGACATGAGGTTCTGACCTTCTTGTATGAGAAGCAGAGAAAAGTTGAGTCCGTTGAAAAACATAAGCAGGATGCGGCCGTAAAAGAGACGATAGAAGAGGAGAGTTCTGACTCAAACGCAGCTTAGGCAAGGTTTGATTTCGTGAATTGAAGAGGATGTGTTCCGTGATTTACCCGCGCATTGAGCGGGTTTTTTTGTATGTGCTTAAAAAAGTTCGCGCTGTAATTGTGTGACCCGAACAGTGTCTCCCACCTTGATGGAGCCACCCTGCACGACTCTCGCGCAATATCCGCCTCGGTTAAACATCGCGAGCAAGGTGCCAGCGCCAAGTGCTTTCTCCATCCTAGAGCACGGATGACAGTGCGCCCCGATTTCAACGATCGCGTCACCTACTTTTAATAGTTGATAGCGCATCGCATGCAAGTTGATTCCGGAAACAACGATATTTCTGCGGAGAACTGAAGGATTAATTGAGGCTAAGTCCAAGAGACTGGAAAGCGCTTGAATATCTTCCGCATTGATCAGCGTGACTTGTCGAGCTGAGCCGCTGGCGCGTTTCGCAGAATGATCACCGCAGAGCCCTTTTTCAGTTTTGGCAGTGACTTCAGATTGAACGAGCATGTCTGCTCTTCGAGAAGGGCGCAAACCCAACCACTCCACGTAGCCGGGCCCAGCGGAATCCATATATTTTGCGAGCAGTTTGGCCTGCGTTTTCATCTGGTACTACTTAACGTTCAACATGCCTAAGTATGGGCGCCTACTATACTTAGGCTCGTTCTACTAACGCGTTACGGCGTCATTCCGTCGTCTTGAATGCTGAGTCTGTCAGTGTTGCTTGTAAGCTCATCTGGAGTTGAGGCATCAGAACCCAACTTGATAAGAAGTCTCAAGTCATTTGCAGAGTCAGCATGCGCCAAGGCATCTTCATAGGTAATTTCGCCGGCAGCGTACAGGTCATAAAGCGCCTGGTCAAAGGTTTGCATTCCTACATCGCGTGATTTAGTCATCAGCTCTTTCAGTTTCGCCACTTCTTTCTTCCGAATGAGATCTGCGCATAGAGGCGTGTTGAGCAATACTTCGATCACCGCTCGACGTCCCTTGCCATCAGGGGTAGGAACAAGTTGCTGTGCGACAATGGCTTTCATATTCAATGAAAGGTCCATCCAAATTTGGTTATGCTGCTCTGGCGGGAAAAAGTTGATGATACGGTCGAGAGCTTGGTTTGCATTGTTGGCGTGCAACGTCGCCAAACATAGGTGTCCTGTCTCTGCGAAGGTGACCGCGTATTCCATGGTGTCTTTGGATCGAATCTCGCCGATCATGATGACATCCGGAGCTTGACGGAGTGTGTTTTTGAGTGCGACCTCAAAGGAGTTGGTATCGATGCCGACTTCGCGTTGAGTAACGATACAGCCTGCATGCTGGTGAATGTACTCAATAGGGTCTTCGATCGAAATAATATGGCCTTTACTATTACGGTTTCGATGGCCGATCATCGATGCGAGGGAGGTCGATTTACCGGTGCCGGTTGCACCAACGAAGATAATTAGGCCTCGCTTGGTCATGGCCAATGAGTTAATCACCTCCGGTAAGCCGAGATCTTCGATGCGTGGAATATTGGTTTCAATTCGACGCAAGACCATGCCGCATAGGTTGCGTTGTGAAAACGCAGATACACGAAAACGACCAATGCCACGAGCACTGAGCGCGTAGTTACACTCGTTGTTCTCGTTGAACTCGTCTTGTTGCTTCTCTGTCATGGTATCAAAGACAATTTCTCGGCACATCTCTGGTGTAAGAGATTGCTTCGTAACAGGGACAATCTTGCCATGGATCTTGATGCTGGGCGGAACGCCCGCCGTGATGAAGAGGTCAGATCCCCCCTTTTCTACCATGATTTTTAAAAGTCGTTCGAAGTCCACGTTGCTTTCCTTAATCTATCCTTCAATAAATGAAGTTAACGGCCATTGATTAGAAGTTTTCAGGTATTTTCGCTTTCTCTTTCGCAGTATCGCGATTGATCAAGCCTTTGCTGAGTAAATTCTGCAAACACTGATCGAGCGTTTGCATGCCGATGTTCGCACCGGTCTGAATGGCACTGTACATTTGTGCCACCTTATCTTCACGAATCAAGTTACGAATCGCCGGTGTACCGATCATGATTTCATGCGCTGCAACTCGACCGCCATTGGTTTTCTTAAGCAGAGTCTGCGAGATAACCGCTTGCAATGATTCAGAGAGCATTGAGCGCACCATGGATTTTTCTTCTGCAGGGAACACATCAACGACCCGGTCAATCGTCTTCGCTGCCGACGTGGTGTGCAAGGTGCCGAAAACCAAGTGCCCTGTTTCGGCGGCGGTAAGTGCCAAGCGAATAGTTTCAAGATCTCGAAGCTCACCAACAAGAATGATGTCGGGGTCTTCACGCAGTGCTGAGCGAAGTGCTTCGTTGAATCCAAGCGTGTCTCGGTGTACTTCTCGTTGGTTCACCAAGCATTTTTTACTCTCGTGAACGAATTCGATCGGATCCTCAATGGTGAGAATGTGGTCATAACGATTATCGTTAATGTAGTCGATCATTGCTGCCAGTGTTGTCGACTTACCCGAACCGGTTGGCCCGGTGACCAGAACAAGACCGCGTGGCACTTCAGCAATATCCCGAAACACCTGACTCATACCCAGATCTTCCATGGTAAGTACTTTGGAAGGGATGGTACGAAATACCGCACCGGCTCCTCGGTTTTGGTTGAATGCGTTTACACGAAAACGTGCAACACCAGGAACCTCGAATGAGAAATCCGTTTCCCAAAATTCCTCAAAGTCTTTGCGCTGCTTGTCATTCATGATGTCATAAATCAGTGAGTGCACTTCTTTATGTTCCATCGCCGGCAGATTGATTCGGCGAACATCTCCGTC
Source organism: Oleiphilus sp. HI0079 (assembly GCF_001635105.1). Taxonomy (NCBI): domain Bacteria; kingdom Pseudomonadati; phylum Pseudomonadota; class Gammaproteobacteria; order Oceanospirillales; family Oleiphilaceae; genus Oleiphilus; species Oleiphilus sp. HI0079. The sequence goes on along the minus strand of NZ_LWFT01000550.1, from coordinate 17,914 downwards.
GACACGAATCATTGGAGGCAGTCCCGCCGATAGGTGCAAGTCGGATGCGCCCTGTTTCGCGGAGAACGCAAGCAATTCAGTAATATCCATGAGAACCCTCTGTCGGATTAAACGTTCATTTTTTGATTAGCTTGTTTCGATAACGGCTTTTTGCTCAAATGGCCGGGGTTTCTTCCAAGCCAGCTCGGATAAGAGTTTCCGATGACTGGATCCGATGCATCGTTATCTTGTTGATTAGCATAATGTTTAGAATAGCAGACAAGCTTGAGAACGTTAGATTAAGAATAAAAAAAGCGACAATTAGCGCTGGGCGCTTAACGGACGAAGTTGAGCTGCTTCCCGTGAGCAAGAAGCACAGTGCCGAATCGGTGCTGGAGGCCTTTGATGCAGGGTGCCGAGCTTTTGGTGAAAACTATGTCAGTGAGGCCGTTGAAAAGCAGCAACAATTGGCTGTTTTAGACTCGGACAAAGCCGCCGAAATCTCCTGGTATTTCATAGGGCCGGTGCAATCTAACAAGACGCGATTGATTGCGGAGCATTTTGATTGGGTGCAAAGTCTTGATCGCCTTAAAATTGCCCAGCGCCTAAATGATCAGCGGCCTAAAGAGCTGGGGCCTTTGAATATATGTATTCAGGTAAATATTGATAATGAAGAGTCAAAGTCGGGTTTAAGCGTTGATGAAATCGAGCGCTTTGCCGAATCGATCAGTCATTTTCCAAACCTCCGTTTACGAGGGTTAATGGCGATACCAAGCGCGCATTCTGACGATCAGACGCTAAGCGCTAGTATGGCCAAACTTCAGCAAGCCTTTCTCGTATTAAAAGCAGAGTATGAGAGTGTCGATACCCTTTCGATGGGAATGTCTTCGGATATAGAGCTTGCTATTAAGAATGGCTCGACCATGGTCAGAGTTGGTACCGCTATTTTTGGCGCCCGCACCTCAACAGAATAAGGAATCGTATGTCTAATAAAAGTATGCAGTTAAATACAAGCAAAATTAGCTTTATTGGCGCCGGAAACATGGCCAGCGCAATAATTGAGGGCCTTATTGAGAACGGCGTTGAGCCGGGTTCCATTCTGGCAAGTGATCCATCGCCAGAAAAGCTTGATGCAATGCAGACACGGTTGGGTATTGGGGCGACCACAGATAATGCGATTGCTGTTTCGTCAGCAGATATTGTGGTACTCGCTGTTAAACCACAAGTGATGGCGCAGGTGATTGAACCCCTCAAGGCGTTGTTTGAAGAGAAAACGCCAGTGGTTGTCTCTATTGCGGCAGGTATCGAAATGCAAAGTCTGCAAAGCTGGCTTGGGGGCGCCGTGCCAATTGTACGTTGTATGCCGAATACGCCAGCACAGGTTTTGGAGGGAGCGAGTGGGCTTTTTGCTAATGCGCAGGTTGGTGAAGAGCAGAAGCAGGTGATTGAAGCTATGTTCGCGGCGGTTGGGTATGCCACATGGGTTGAAAAAGAGTCGTTGATTCACGCAGTGACTGCCGTTTCAGGAAGTGGTCCGGCGTATTTCTTTTTGATGATCTCTGAGATGGCGAAGGCGGGCGAGGCCCTCGGGCTTGAGGCCGAATCTGCGAAACGTCTTGCAGCACAAACCGCTATGGGTGCCGCTAAAATGGTGCTTGAGAGTGATCTTCCAGCCGAGCAGCTCAAGCGCAATGTCATGTCGCCAGGCGGAACAACTGAGCGTGCGATTCATGTGTTTGAAAATGATGGCTTGCCTGAGCTTGTCTCAAAAGCGATGACGGCTTGCGCGGACCGTTCCAAAGAAATGGCAGAGCTACTGAGTGACAAATAGTGTGGTAACTAACGTGAACAATGGAAACGTCAATTGGGTGAAAAATTATGCGGGATGCTGAGCACTTGAAGGTCTCGTTTCTGTTGACTGGCAACGAGTTAATGAGTGGCGATATTGTTGACAGCAATTCGGCCAAATTGGCTGAAAAGCTAAGTGCGTTTGGTTGCCCCGTTCATTATAAAGCGACGGTGGGTGATGACGTGGCCGTGCTCAAAAGCGAGATTGCACGCATTGCCGCGTTTTCCGACGTGTTAATCGTTAATGGAGGCCTCGGGCCGACAGTAGATGATTTGACGGCAGAAGCCTTAGCGGGCGTCTTGGGTGTTGAATTGCGCGAAAACACCGAAGCGATGGTGCAGCTGGAAGCATGGTGTAAGCAAAAAAATATTGCTTTCAACGCGGCGAATCGCAAACAGGCGATTTTGCCTGAAGGTGTAGAGATTATCCCCAATGCAACCGGGTCGGCTCCGGGGTTTGCTGCAGATGTGGCCGGTTGTCGGGTTTATTGTACGCCAGGCGTGCCGTCCGAGTTGTTCCGCATGTTTGATGAGCAAATTCTCCCGCGTATGAAGTTTGCTGAAGGCGCAGAAGTAAAACGATACCGGTTTCGTCTTTTTGGCATGGGCGAATCGGGAATTCAGCAGCGCCTTTTCAAGAGTGGCGTCACCATTCCAAAGAACATTGAACTGGGCTTTCGCGCTTCGGTGCCCATGCTTGAGTTAAAGCTGCAAGCGACGCATCGGGAGGACTATCAGACGCTTGAAGAGACCGCGCAGGTCGCTCGCGACCTATTTGGCTCACATATTGTGACGGAGGATGGGCGCAGTATCGCCCATGTTTTGAAGGATATTTTACTTGAGCAAGGCAAGCGTGTGAGTTTTGCCGAGTCTTGTACTGGCGGCTTAATTAGCGCAATGCTAACCGAGTTGGACGGTGCTTCGCAGGTGTTTGATGCTGGATATGTCACGTATTCAAACGCAATGAAAAGTTCCATGCTAGGGGTGCAAGAAGCGACCTTAAACCAGCATGGGGCTGTTAGTGAGTTGGTCGTAAGAGAGATGCTTGGCGGCGCCCTTGCCAAAAGTGGAGCAGATATTGGCGTGGCTGTTTCGGGTATTGCTGGGCCTGCAGGGGGATCGGAAGATAAGCCCGTCGGCACTGTTTGGGTTGCTTGGGGCTCTATTGCTGCGATCAAAACGCATTGCTTTTACTTTCCCGTGGACCGCAAACGTTTTCAGATTATCGTTGCAGCGTTGGCTTTTGATTTACTTCGAAGAGAGCTCTTGGATATTAAAGAGGAAGCCGTTTACATGAAAGAACGCGCGCTAAACAACAAACGAAATGCATAATTAAAGGACAAAGAGAGTCAACATGCCTAGAGCCAGTGAGATAAAAAAAGGCGAAGTTGTGCTGTATAACCAGCAACTGCTGCACGTAAAACAAATTGAAGTGCAAAACCCGAGTGCGCGGGGCGCAGCGACGTTGTATAAAATGCGCTTCCGAAATGTACAAACGGGTAGTAAAGTCGAAGAGCGTTTTAAAGGGGATGACTTGTTAGAGCGGGTCGAGCTCTTCAAACGCATGGTGAGTTATTCTTATGATGAAGGCGAGGCCTTGGTCTTTATGGATGATGAAGACTTTTCGCAGTACACCATCCGCAAGGAAGATATAGAAGACGAGCTGTTATTTATAACCGAGTCTATTCAAGGAATGGCCGTGCTCATCGTTGATGATGCTGTTGTTGGGCTAGAAATGCCTCAATCGGTGGATATGGAAATCAAAGAGACTTCCCCAGCAATAAAGGGCGCCTCGGCAAGTGCTCGCACCAAGCCGGCTGTTTTCGAAACGGGTCTATCTGTGCAAGTTCCTGAATACTTAGCCTTGGGCGAACGTATCCGTATAAATACGGCAGAGAAGAAGTTTATGGGACGTGCAGACTAGTATCTGAAACCTGCGCAGCCAACGGGCCGAATCTAAGCGGTTAAGATGCAAGACAGCGAAGTGAAAAGGGGGGCGATGAAAATACTGCCCCCCTTTTTTATGTTATGCGAGCTTTACTCGTACTTACAAAGATACGCCGTGTCGCAAGGAACAATTAGATCAAACGATTGGTCGGCGTCGACTTCAAAGGTCTTGCCATCGGTAAAGCTGACAAAGTGATCACTGCCAGGCAGTTTTACCTGAAGCTCTCCACTTACGACAGTCATATACTCTTTTTGGCTGGTGCCAAATGTATACTCCCCCGCAGCCATGACGCCGACAGTGGTCGGTAAATCACGCCCCTCAAAAGCGATAGATTTTACTTTGCCATCAAAATACTCATTCACGTTTAACATGTCGTACTCCCGTTTTATTCGCGTTTGCTTTTTCTATGAACCGATTGGCGCGTAGTATACGGGTAGAGCTATTAAAAACCGAGAAACCAATATTATTCAGATGGTAAAAATGAACGAAACGATTATTGACCTAATTCGTCATGGAGAGCCGGTTGGTGGGCAGCGCCTTAGAGGGGCACAAGATGACCCCTTGTCCGAGCTTGGATGGCAACAAATGCGCGCGTCTGTTGCGGATCATAATCCATGGCAGAGTATTATTGCCTCGCCGCTAAAACGCTGTCGATTTTTTGCTGAGGAATTAGCAGGTCGACATGGTGTGCCTTTAAAGATTGATGAGCAGTTTCGCGAAATTGGTTTTGGCGATTGGGAAGGTTTGACGACGGCTGAGTTGATGGAGAGAGAGCCTGAAGCGTTAAAACGTTATTGGCAGGATCCGGATAATCATACGCCCCCGAATGGCGAGCGCCTGACGGACTTTGTTGAGCGAGTGCACCAGGCTTGGGAGCTTTTGCTCGCCTCTAGCCGGGATCAGCATCGTTTACTAGTCTGCCATGGAGGCGTGATTCGAGCCATACTTGTGCATGTGTTAGGAATGCCAAATAAGCGCTTATGGAACATTGATGTGCCTTACGCAAATGTCAGCCGCATTGTTGTGCATCATTGGGGCGACAATGAAAGTGCTGCGCAATTAAGATTCCATCAAACTCGGTTGATGTAAATCAACTGCTTGTGAGTGACGAGCCGATACACTGAGCACCGTTAACTTAAAACAGGATACGGTTGTGATTGATGCGCAACAGCTAAGCGCGCTTTTGGTTCGTTACGAAGGCCATGGCCCTCGTTACACATCCTACCCGACAGCGCTACATTTTAATGAGAATTTTCGTATTGAGGACTATCAAGAGCAGGTTGCGCTGAGCAATCAGTTGCTCGTTCCTCGACCGCTTTCACTCTATATTCATGTGCCGTTTTGCGCCTCGCTTTGCTACTACTGTGGTTGCAACAAAGTGGTTACGCGAAATCAAAATAGGGCGGCGGAGTATGTTGAAATCCTCAGTCGTGAAATCGCTTTGCGAGCGCAAAGTTTTGCGGATGATCGACTCATTCAGCAGATCCATTTTGGAGGCGGAACGCCTACTTTTTTGAGCATTGCGCAGATTCAGGAAGTGCTTGAGTTGATTGCCCAATCCTTTCATCTCGGATTACCTCATAATCTTGAGATGGGGATTGAGATTGATCCGCGATCGGTGTCTGTGGAAGACATGGAGCGATTGATCGAGTTAGGATTTAACCGTTTCAGTTTTGGTATTCAGGATTTGAATCCTGAGGTGCAGAAAGCGGTGAATCGTGAGCAATGTTTTGACAAGATCAAAGCGCTTGTTAAGCGCGCTCGGGAATTGCAAATCAAGTCTATTTCGTTTGATTTGATCTATGGCCTCCCCCTGCAAACGCCGGATTCTTTTCATCGTACTCTGCAAGAGATTATTGAGGTTAAGCCGGATCGGTTGGCGCTATACAACTATGCGCACATGCCGGATCGGATGCCGTCGCAAAGACTCATCAAGGCCGAGGAACTGCCCAGTAGCGTTGATAAGCTCACCATCCTAAGTGATAGTATTATTAGCTTAAGCAAGGCGGGCTATGAATACATTGGCATGGACCATTTTGCTCTTCCTGATGATAGCCTTGCCAAGGCGCAGCGAGATGGCAGTTTGCAAAGAAACTTTCAAGGCTATTCGACAAATGCCGAGGCAGATTTAATTGGGCTCGGTGTTAGCTCAATCTCGCGCATTAACGAGAGTTACAGTCAGAATGCCACCGATCTAGCCACGTATACAAAGTTGCTTGATAAAGAGGTGTTGCCGATCGCAAAAGGCCTTGTGATGTCGAGAGATGATGTTGTAAGAGCGGATCTGATTCAGCGTCTTATGTGCGGTGAACGCATTGAATATGCTGCATTTGGTGCAGAGCATGATCTTGTTTTCGAACAGTATTTCGAACATGAATTGGCTCAGTTAGAACGCATTAAACACGATGGGTTATTGGCAGCAGATGAGGTTGGTTTTCAGGTAACGGAGCTGGGCAGAGTATTTCTTCGAAATATTGCGATGTGCTTTGATCATTATTTACGATCTCCGAGTCGTGACAACGAAAAAACGCTCAGGTACAGTAAGACGATCTAATCACGAAGATTCTGTTGGTCATGGAACAAGTTATCCCTCTTGCGTCTGCAAGTTTTCTTAAGTGTGGTCAATGCTCTCTCGGCAAAATTTGTCTGCCTGTTGGTCTTGATCGAGACGACATGAATTCTCTGGAAGAGATCGTTGATACTGGACGGGTTTTTCAAGAAGGCGAGACAGTTTACTCGGCGGGGCAGCCTTTCGAGTATATCTTTGCCGTGAAGTCTGGGATGTTCAAAACCGTATTGAACGATGCACAAGGCTCTGAGCACATCGCAAGTTTTCATTTGCCGGGTGAGCTCTTTGGCTTAGACGCGATATACAGTAGTGTCCATGGTTCCGCTGCGGTGGCGTTGGGTACGTCTAGTCTCTGTGCGATTCGTTACAAAGACCTTGAGAATCTTGCAACGAAGGTTCCTGGCCTTCAACAGCACCTTTTTAGTCTAATGAGTAAAGAAGTACATAACTCCTTTACCAAATTGCATGAGCATAGTGTTGATCAGAAACTTGCGGCATTCCTTGTTGCGCTGTCCGCTCGTTACAAGCAACGAGGCTATTCAGAGACGCGTTTTCATTTGATGATGGCGCGCCGAGATATTGCAAATCACCTGAATATGGCGCCGGAGACGATCAGTCGATTATTCAAGCGTTTCCAAAAAGATGGTTTGATCGAGGTGAAACGCACAGACCTGAATATTCTGGACTTGGAAGCGCTAAAAGACTTAAGTGGATGTTCGGGTTCCTGCGACTAGTTCAGGAACCAACTTGCCTGGCTTTGTTCTAATCTCAAAACCTTGGCTTGAGTGCTAGCATGTTCAGATCGCTATTTTTTCTCTTTACGTTTGTGTTTTCCGGCATCGTGTTGGGGAGCGGACAGGCACCTGACTTTCGACTACCGGCTCTCGATGGTTCTGGTCAGCACAGTTTGACTGACTATCGTGGAAAGGTGGTTTATCTCGATTTTTGGGCTTCATGGTGCGGCCCATGTCAGCAATCACTCCCCGCTTTAGATGCCTTACAAAAAGAGTATGATCCCGAAGACTTTCAAGTGATCGCGATCAATCTGGATGAGAGCCCTCAAGAGGCTCGCGACTTCCTCCAAAAATTCCCCGTTGATTATACGATCCTCTCTGAACTGACAGGTAAAACTCAGCGAGCTTATAATCTGGTTGGGCTACCTTCTTCCTTTTTGATTGACCAGAAAGGAGAGGTGATTGGCTCTTTTCAGGGCTTTCATCCTGGGCATATTGCCCGCCTGAAAAAAGCCATCGGTTACTTGCTAGAAGAGTGATTTTTTCGATATTGCGAGGGGCTAAGCGAACTCCAGCGCTTAAAGGCATGATTAAACGCCGCTGCTTCCTGATAGCCAAGTTTTAGTGCAATCAGCTCAATGCTTAGCGAGGAATCCCCTAACCAGCGCTTCGCTTTTTCAAATCGCACATCGTCCAATACAGCCTGAAAACTGCTACTTTCATCACTGAGCTTTCTGCGTAAGGTGCGCTCAGACATACCAAACGTTTGAGCGGCTTCTTTCGCTTTTGGTATGTCATAGCTAAACATAATCAGATAGCTTTTTAGGGCATCTGCGAGCGTTTCTTCCTGTTGGCTGGATTCGTAAAGAATGTGCTCGCATTGCTCCCGATACATATCGAATGCATTTTTGTTTGCCTGTGGGAACGGTGTTTTTAGTACGCTGGTGGGAATAACAATACGATTACTTGGCATGCCAAATTTAACTGTGCAGCCAAACGCGCTGCTAAATTTGTCGAGGTCCTGTTTCTTTGGCTTTGCCGTCATGTGGACTTCGGAAATAATAAACTCAACACCGTTCATTAAATAGATATCGCGCATTAGCTTTACGCAGCCAGCCATATCTCTATAAACGATAAACTCTCGTACATCTTCAGGGAGCATGGCTGGATCAATTCGAAAGGACGAATGTTCAGGCGCAAGTTCAAAACTTACTTCTCCATACATGTAGCCCATAGCCTGATATCGAATGCCCATTTGGCAGCTTTCATAGCCATCTTTGCAGCTGGCGAGTAACATCGCGAAGGGCCCGTAACCTGCAGGCCCGAGATAAGGGCCTATGCCAAGTGCAATGAGCGGGTCCGGATGGAGCTTGAACAGATCTTGATAGACCTCAAGCTCTTTGCTGCGCGTGATGCGTGCGTTGGGGTCAATGCGGTCTTTATTTAGACCATGTTGGTCTAGTATGGCATCGCTTTCTAATCCCTTGGATTTGAAAAGCTGGGCAGTGTAGGTTAAACCTAAAACGGATCTTGTCGGCATAATTCTATCTTTGTTATTGGCCACAAATATCAACTCAGCATGGAGCTTACCATAGTCTGGCTATTCTCTGTCCACTAGCATGCCTTGGTTTTTGCCAAGTAAGTGCGAATTTAACTGTTCTATAAGGAAGATAATGTGAAGAAATTACTTGTGTCTGTCGCTGTGCTGGCGGTAATCGTTCTGGGTTTTAATATTGTTAGTAATGAATACCGCGTTGAGTTTCGTGACTGGGCGATGTCGATGGAGGCCGATAAAGCGGGGCTGAAGCATAGACTGGTTGCGATGAGAGGGCAGCAGATTGCTGTTTTTGACAATGAGGTAGATGCACCAGTCATGCTGATGCTGCATGGCTTTAGTGGCAGCAAAGTGAATTGGTTGCGTCTTGCTCAGCAGTTCGGTGATGAGTATCGCGTTATCGCCCCGGACTTGTTGGGCCATGGTGAAAATATCCGTGATATAGCAGGGAGCTACCATATTGCAGACCAGGTTGCTTTTGTGAATGAGTTAATGGCCAAGTTAAGCGTTGAGCGTTTTCATTTGGTTGGAAATTCAATGGGCGGCGCAATTTCGTCACTTTATGCGGCGAGGCATCCTGAGCAAGTACTAAGTATGACACTCATAAGTCCTGCAGGGGTGCATGATTTTCCATCCGAAATGGACGCTCTGCTAAAAGAAGGAAAGAATCCGTTGATCCCAGAGAGTGAGGAGCAGTTTTACACGCTTTTGGATTTTGTCATGTCTGAGCAACCGTTTATTCCGGCGGCAATCGCAAAAGCGGAGGCTGAGGTGTCTGTTTCTCGCGCTGAAATAAACAAAAAGATCTTTGCGGATATTCGTTCAGATATGGAGCTTGGTCTAGAAAAAGAGTACAAGAACATTTCGGCGCCAACGCTGATCATATGGGGAGACCAAGACAAAGCGATTAATGTGAAAAATATTGATCGATATGCAGCGCTTGTTTCGAATTCACAAAAAGTTGTTCTTGAGGGAATTGGACACGTTGCCATGATAGAAGTGCCTGAATATACAGCAGAACTCATGCGCAAGTTTCTAAAGAACTAGTTTTTAATTATAGGCAGAAAAAAGGCTCCCATTTGGGAGCCTTTTTTATACGAGTTGGCTAAGGACGAATTAGTCTTTAGTGAACTCTGGGTACGCTTCCATACCACACTCTGAAAGGTCGACACCTTCGTACTCTTCTTCTTCTGATACTCGAAGACCCATCACTGCTTTGATGACGCCCCAAGCGATCAAGCTTGTTACGAATACCCATACGAAGATAGTCAATGCGCCTACTAGCTGACCCATGAACGTAGCGTCTGCGTCTGATAGAAGAACCGCGAAGATACCCCAAAGACCAACAACACCGTGTACAGAGATCGCACCGACTGGATCGTCAAGCTTAAGCTTGTCGAGCGTTACGATTGAGAACACTACGATCACACCACCGATTGCACCGATGATAGTAGCAAGAAGTGGAGATGGATCAGCAGGTTCAGCGGTAATCGCAACTAGACCAGCAAGAGCACCGTTCAATGCCATTGTAAGATCTGCTTTACCGAATAGGATGCGCGCTACAAGTAGAGCTGCGATCAAACCACCAGCTGCTGCTGCATTGGTGTTAAGGAATACGCTAGCAACTTCGTTAGCTACACCGATGCCGCCAAGCTTCAAAGTAGAACCGCCGTTGAAACCGAACCAGCCCATCCAAAGGATGAATGTACCAAGCGTTGCAAGAGGAAGGTTAGCTCCAGGAATCGCGTTCACTTCGCCGTTAGGACCGTATTTGCCTTTACGTGCACCAAGAAGGATTACACCTGCAAGGGCTGCTGCTGCACCCGCCATATGAACGATACCAGAACCAGCATAGTCGCTGTAGCTAAGCTCGTACAAGCCGAATACTGCATCACCGTTCCAAGTCCAAGAACCTTCCATTGGATAGATGAAACCAGTCATGACAACTGCGAATACTAGGAAAGCCCAAAGCTTCATACGCTCAGCAACTGCACCAGAAACAATAGACATTGCTGTTGCAACGAATACTACCTGGAAGAAGAAGTCAGAAGCACCTGAGTACTCACCCATGTCGCCGAAGCCAGCTTCAGTTGCAGATGCAAGTACCGCTGCTACTGCTGCTTCGTCCATTGATGCTACGCTGTCTACATCTGCAAGGAAGAGACCTCCGCCGTACATGATGTCGTAACCACAGACGAGATACATCGTACATGCGATCGCAAATAGCGCGACGTTTTTGGTTAAGATTTCAGTCGTGTTCTTAGCGCGAACAAGACCTGCTTCAAGCATGGCAAAACCTGCCGCCATCCACATTACTAATGCGCCGCACACCAAGAAATAAAAGGTGTCCATCGCATACTGTAGTTCAAATATGTTATTGGATAATTGTTCCATGGGAGCCCTCCGTACTTAGGCCTTTATAATTTGTGTTACTAAAATTGTTTATACAGCGTCAGTGCCGGTTTCTCCGGTACGGATACGAATCGCTTGTTCTAGAGCAGAAACAAAGATTTTCCCGTCACCGATTTTCCCTGTGTTTGCAGCTTTAGCGATTGCTTCAACAACTTGATCAAGCAAATCAGTACCAATCGCTACTTCGATTTTGACTTTTGGAAGGAAGTCCACGACGTATTCAGCGCCACGGTAAAGTTCTGTGTGGCCTTTTTGGCGACCAAAACCTTTTACTTCAGTTACTGTAATACCTTGTACACCGATTTCAGATAGTGCTTCACGCACGTCGTCTAGCTTGAAAGGCTTTATGATGGCAGTTACGAGTTTCATGAATTTCTCCTTGTTATGCCGCCTACTACTTAATGAATATTGTTTACTCGACATGTCAGCGGGTTTTACTGCTGCATTGCATACGCTTTAAGCAGATGGTGTGCCAGTACAAGAAAGTGTATAAATAACAATTAGATACCTGTGAATCAAAGGTTGGCTGGCAAAATCGGTGCGCTTTCTTGGAGCGGTATGGCGTGTTACGCACCAAAATGACGCTCTATTTTGGTGCGTAAAAAATGGTATGTGATTTGGGAAGGCTCGGTGGTAAACTTTTGGACCAAATTTGCTGTACTGGAGACAGTTAGAGTGCTCAATCCCCAACAATTATTCGGTCTCATTCAAGACCAGGTGAATCAAGTCTTTCCTGAGTTCGGCAAGGCGGCTCAAGATGAGATGGCTGGTAATCTAAAGCTTGTTATAACAAGCGTCATTACTAAGTTGGATTTGGTTTCCCGCGACGAGTTTGACGCCCAGCAGGCCGTGCTGGAAAGGACTCGCATGATGCTAGAAAAGTTGGAGAAGACGGTTGCTGAGCTAGAAGAAAAAGTGTCAGATTAATAAAGTGTTTTAAAGCAGGAAAGGATTCTGCTTCTGCCGCACTAAAGCGGTGCGATTTACAAATATAGTGCAAGGATGCCTATGAGTTTGTCTACTGTTAAGACCCGTGCGTTGTGCGGTGTCGATTCCCCTTTGGTGCGCGTTGAGACGCACCTTTCCAATGGTTTGCCCTCTTTTACTATTGTCGGTTTGCCCGAAGCGGCTGTTCGAGAGAGCCGTGAGCGTGTTCGTTGCGCTTTGGTGAATTCTGGTTTTGAGTTTCCGATGCGTCGTGTGACGGTCAACTTGGCTCCCGCAGATTTGCCAAAGGAGGGCGGGCGTTTTGATTTAGCGATTGCGATCGGAGTCTTGGTGGCAAGTGGTCAGCTGTCACCCTCTTCCGTGTCTGATTGTGAGTTTGTATCAGAGCTCGCACTGGGTGGCGCTTGTTGTGCTGTGAAAGGAGTTCTTCCCTCTCTCGCAGTCGCTGATTCGACGGCGCACAAGATATACGTCGCCAATGAGGATGCACGTTATCGCCAGTTATTGAACTCTGAAAAAATTATTGGCGTTCATGATCTTTTAGAATTAGTGCAGCATCTGAGAGAGCCGCAATCCTATCCACTCAAAGCTGAGCCGGTAGAGGGAAAGTTAGATGATGCCCAATCTAAGTGTATTGCAAACCTTTCAGAGGTTGTTGGTCAGTACTCTGCAAAGCATGCTTTGGAAGTCGCTGCTGCGGGAGGGCACAATTTATTATTTTACGGACCGCCCGGAACAGGTAAGAGCATGCTTGCGTCACGTATCACTTCAATTCTGCCGAAGCTCTCCAAGACTCAGGCGATGGAAGTGGCCTCACTTTATACGCTAACGCAAGTACCAAGATTAGAGTCTGATTGGTACGAGCCTCCTTTTAGAGCGCCACATCACTCCAGTTCTGCGGTGGCCTTAGTCGGAGGTGGGGCGCGACCTAAGCCTGGAGAGGTTTCGCTTTCTCATCGTGGTGTGTTGTTTCTCGATGAGCTACCGGAATTCTCAAGGCACACTCTAGAGATGCTGAGAGAACCTTTGGAAACCGGGGAGATATCGATCGCGCGCGCCCAGCAGCAGCTAACCTTGCCAGCTCGGTTTCAGTTAATTGCAGCGATGAACCCCTGTCCTTGCGGATATTTGGGGCATCCTTCTGTTTCATGCACAGATTCGCCGCAGCAGATCGAGCAATATCGTCGAAAGTTGTCGGGGCCTTTTCTAGACCGTATTGATATGCATGTCGAAGTGCCGTTTCAATCAGCAAGAGTGACCTTGCGAACCAATAGAAAAGAAGAAAGCAGTGAGCAGATACTTGCGCGAGTGGAGCGTTCAAGAGAGCTTCAATATCAGCGACAAGGTACTCTTAATGGTGATTTAAAAGGAGAGGCGCTCATGCAAATATGTGCGTTGACGACTGAGCAGAATGATTGGTTGATGAGCACAATTGATGCCTTGGCTTTGTCTAGTAGAGCCGCACATCGAATAATGCGATTGGCAAGAACATTGGCGGATTGCTCGGGGGAATCGAGGATAAGTCAGGGGCATCTGGCGCAGGCCTTGCGCTATCGGCCTATACAAAGGCCAGCAGATTAGCGTGTTGAACTGGCGTTCACAGGTTTAAAAAAAGCAGTTGAACTAAACTGGAGGCAAAAAAAGAGGAGCCAAAACTTGGCTCCTTAATAGGGGTTTCTTCAAGGAAGACAGAACCACGATCGCTTCATCGTGAATCTGTATTACTAAGTATACGCTCAAATTTTGAACAATCGGTGTAGAACATCACTAAATCTGTAACAGATAGTTAAATCGATAAAGCTTTGTGTATGAGATCACAAACTAACCGTATCGCGAGGGCGAGTGATGGCCTTAAACATCGCGTGCTTGCTATGCAGCGCTGCTAATCCTAGAATTCCGCCCACGAGATTTATCAATTACGTTTTCCGATTTACGTTTTAGACTATTCGAGGGATTCCGTGTCTGATCAAGACAATCCAATGCAAAGAGTGATTCGAAGTTTTGTGGTGCGCAGTGGGCGTATGACCGCAGGCCAAACCCGCGGCTGGGATAGTTACTGGGATCACTTTGGTCTTGAGCCGGGGCAGCAACTCGATTTTGCTCAAATTTTCGGTAACTGTAATCCGGTGGTCTTTGAAATCGGGTTTGGTATGGGCAGTTCACTGTTTGAAATGGCAAGTGCAGAGCCAGAGAAAAATTTTGTTGGCGTAGAAGTGCATCGTCCTGGCGTTGGCGCATTATTAGCACAAGCTGGCGATGCAGGCTTAACAAATCTTCGGGTACTCTGTTGTGATGCTGTTGAACTGTTGAAACAGGATATTCCAGACGAAAGCTTAGCGCGGCTCCAACTCTATTTTCCAGACCCATGGCATAAGAAAAGGCACCATAAGCGCAGAATCGTACAGCCTGAGTTTGCGGCTTTGGTGGCATCTAAACTAGCTGATGGCGGCGTTTTTCACATGGCAACGGACTGGGAGCCTTATGCCGAGCATATGGCCGAGGTGATGGATGTGGCTCCAGATTTTGAAAACTGCACCCAGCCAGGGCCTTACTCAGAAAAACCGGATTACCGTCCAACCACTAAGTTTGAACGTCGTGGTGAGCGCTTGGGTCATGGTGTATGGGATTTGCTTTATCGCAAGCGCTCAGCGTAACAGCGCGAAGTAACAGAACAGATGCTGAAACTTCCCTTTTTAACTGCAAAGACCAAACGATCTCCAAGTATGCAAGAATCAACGTCGGCTAATCGAAACGAGTTGAGCAAGCACGTGCTTGAGTATCTTGCCGAACATCAGTTGTCAGCTGTCTATGATGTTAAAGATTCTCTAAAAATTCCTGAGATGGGTCGAGTGATTGTCTTGGCCAACGATCCTTTGCCAGGCATTTCAACGTTAGCGCTTTTGTACTTTGTATCTCAGGTACGACAAGACCTGAGATTCATTGGCGATTGTGACAGCCCGTGGTTATCTGAATTTCGATCGCTCAGCTGCATGGGCGATTCAGACGAAACAACCAGGCTTGCCGCGACTGAACACCTTGCAAACGAGGGCGTATTGATTATTCAGCCGGTGCACTTTGGCCGTTCTTCAGGTGTACCAAAGTTGACTCAGGAAAGATGGCCGACGGATTTCTTGAAGCTTGCCACGCATACCTTGAGCCCCATATTGCACGTGCACGTATCCAGTGATGAGCAGCCTTTTTTGCAGCAGGTGCGCGGTTTTTACCGTGGGCATGGAGTATTTCAAAAACTTGCCAGTCGCGTTTTGCCAGAAACCTATGACCAGAAACTCAGGGTTGGGGAGTTAATCGACGCGGCAGATTACAAAGATCTTCCGTTGCGTGATCGTTTTAAAGCCAAATTGTTGCGTAAACAGCTTTATCGGGTCGCTTCAGGTAAAGGCTCCTACTTTAAAACCTTGCCCGCAATAGCCCTGCCAGAACCTCGAGAGCATCTTTTGGCCGAGCTTGCTAACGCAGCGTTATTAGGTAAAACCAAAGATCATAAGTTGATTTATCTTTGCTCTGTTCAGCAATCGTCTTCCTTGTTACGAGAGATTGGCCGTTTGCGAGAACAGGCATTTCGCTTGGTTGGGGAAGGAAGCGGAAAGGCTTGTGATATAGATGCTTATGATTTGGATTACCAGCATATCGTCCTCTGGGATGCGCAGGACAAAGAAGTCGTCGGGGCCTATCGCTTGCGAACAACATTCGACTTAGATGCGGATCGTCTCTACACCTCTACGTTGTTTGACTATCAAGCTGAAGCGAAGCGCATCATGCCTCGCGGTGTCGAGTTAGGCCGAAGTTTTGTACAGCCTAAGTATTGGGGTTCCCGCAGTCTCGATTATTTATGGGCCGGCATTGCGGCTTATATTCGTAGCAATCCAAGAGTGCGCTATTTGCTGGGGGCTGTCAGTATTTCCAATGCGTTCAGTCAGCAGGGTAAGGATTTATTGCTCGGTTATTACGGCAAATACTATCTTGATGATGATCCCATCGTTCGCTGCAAGCGTCCTTATATGATGGGTTATTCAGCGAAAGAGCAGAATGCACGTTTGTTTGAGGGGCTGGATGCAAGAGATGCCTTTGTCACTCTGCGAGAACAGCTCGGACTTATCGGGCATTCCGTCCCAACCCTGTACAAGCAGTACACTGAGTTATGCGATGAAGGCGGCACACGTTTCCATGGCTTTAACATTGATCCCGATTTTCAGGACTGCATTGACGGTCTAGTCGTTGTCGACTTGAATCGTTTAAAGCCGCTCAAGCGAAAGCGCTACGAGCTGGTAAATCATGATTTTCTCGCCTACGACGAAAAGTTGAAACAAACACCATGACAGAAAAAAAGAGCGCGCTGAGTGAAGATTATCGCTTTCGTTTCGGCGGCATAGCGCGCCTGTATGGGGAGCAAGGCTTATTGCAGCTCGCGCAAAGTCATGTGGCCGTCATTGGCATCGGAGGCGTAGGTTCATGGGCCGCGGAGGCCTTGGCTCGATCGGGTGTTGGAGAAATCACCTTGATTGATCTTGATGACGTGTGCGTGTCGAACATTAACCGCCAGGTTCACGCTCTTCAGGCTACGGTTGGCCAGATGAAAACAGAAGTAATGGCTCAGCGAATCAAGGAAATTAGTCCAGAGGTGCGTGTGCATGTGCAACACAGTTTTCTCTCGCCGAACAATGTTGCTGAACTGCTGACTAAAAACCTAGATTATGTGTTTGATGCGACAGACAGTATCAAGGCTAAAACGGCTATGATCGTTCATTGCCGGCGAAACAAGATCCCTATTTTATGCTGCGGTGGTGCTGGCGGTCAGATGGATCCAACTCAGATAGCGATCGAAGATTTAGCGCGCACAACCCAAGACCCATTGCTTGCCAAGATACGTAGTAACCTTCGGCGACACCATAATTATTCGAGAAACCCGAAGCGGAAGTTTAGTGTGGAGTGTGTATACTCAACTGAGCAACTGAAATACGCACAGGCGGATGGTTCTGTCTGCTTGAATAAGCCCGAAGATGGCGGGCCAGCGAGACTTGATTGCGCCTCGGGCTTTGGAGCGGTTACGTCGGTTACGTCTGTTTTTGCGATGGTTGCCGTGTCGCGCATACTGTCAAAACTGACGAAAACAATAATATAAACAACGATAAAAGGACAAGGACGCATGCAAAGGGTCGTTCAGGATGCTTGAATATAGCACGATCACATTAGCGGCCATCGGCGTCGTTTCTCTCATATGTCAGTGGGTCGCATGGCGATTGCGTCAGCCAGCGATTTTATTTCTTCTTGTCGCTGGTATCCTTGTTGGTCCTGTCAGCGGTTTGTTAGATCCCGATGCTCTGCTCGGCGATATGCTCTTCCCAATTGTTTCTCTTGCTGTTGCCGTTATCTTGTTTGAAGGTAGCTTAACCCTGAAGTTCTCTGAGATTCGAGGGCATGGAAAAATGGTCACGAATCTGATCATTTACGGCACCATTGTGACCTGCCTTGTCGGAACACTCGCCGCTTACTTCGTGCTTGATATGCAGCTGTCTCTAGCGATGCTGTTTGGCGCGATCGTTGTTGTTAGTGGCCCAACCGTGATTATGCCGCTGTTACGCGCGGTCAGACCATCAGGTCGAATAAGTAACATTCTTAAGTGGGAAGGGATTGTAATCGACCCTGTTGGAGCCTTGCTCGCAGTTCTGGTGTTCGAGTTTATCATCGCTTCCAACGGCGCAACTGCTGGAGAAAGCAGTGCGTTTATGTCTACCATGTTCACCTTTGGCGCAACGCTGGTACTTGGGCTGACGCTCGGTTGCGCATCAGGCTATCTATTGGGCGAGGCTTTGCGCAGTCAATGGTTGCCGCAGTTCTTGCTTAATACTGGCGTACTGACCTTTATGCTCGGTGTGTATGCCGCCTCAAACTTTCTGGTGCAT
>NZ_LWFT01000549.1:0-13184 GCF_001635105.1 Oleiphilus sp. HI0079 | reverse complement strand
AATGACTCCGGCAATACCTGTGCCGCTCCTGTTCAAGGAGCCATCAATATAAATCTTATAGGCGCCAGAACCCGAATCACGCGTCAACACAACGTGGTGATATACATCGTCGTTTATTGCGACCGTAGATTTGGTTGAGTACTGGTTTCCAACGGATAGACCAATTCTTCCGCTCGCATCTAACCACCCCCAAAAAATGTCATCCGAACCTCCTGCCTGCTCAACACCCGCTATGCCGGGTGCGCGCCAGCCGGTGTTATTACCGGTTTGAGTGGTTTTGATCCAGAAACTCATCGATGCGGTCGTACGCAGGCGACTATAAATATCTGCACTTTCAATGTAGTCATCCACACCATCAAATTCACCAGCTCGACACAAATGCGCATCATCTGTCGTCTGCGCGCCACCTTGAGATTGAGCGTCCAGGCCATTGCCGGAACTATCCAAAACGTCCCCTGCATTACCGGACCAAGAATCCTCATCCATGCGGAATTCGATATCTGCAATCGGTGTCGTTACGGGGCCAATGCTGTAATCAATCACCAGCAGAGGAGCATTAGCACTTTCGCCGTTACGAGCTTCCGCCGTGCGTTGGCAAGCAGAACTATTACAACCCGATCCAGGACGGATCAGAATCATCAGGCTGTTACCATCGGCCCAACCACCCCGATTAACAATCTCCTGAATAACGAGCGAAATATCCGCGGTTTGCTCCTTATCACTCACACTGGTCCAAGGAGCAGGACTCCAGGGCACAACAGCAGAAGTCGGTGTTCGATTGCTCAAATTTGAGCGGTTATTACCGATGCCACCGGCGTTATCGGCAGCTTGCCCATAGATCTCTAGATTTGTGGCACCACTGTCGGTTTCATCCACCTCAAACTCGATATAGGCCGAATTGATGGTCGCTCCCTGAGGCACATTAACACTGCGAAAGCGCAACCCTACTAACTGCGCATTACCACCGTCATAGGCCATTTCTAAATCACTACTGCCGCGATTCATGTTGCCGTTAGACAGGCGCTCTTCTGCATCATCATTGTTATTACTGATTCGTACTTGCTCGACAATGGCATGTACCGGGCTAGAGAGTATAAATAAAAGCCATAAGATAAGGCTCCGCTTCAGAAAATAGGCCATCAATTACTCCTCGCCCTGACCTGAATCGTGCGTTCGGCCTGTTCAAATCCACTACCACAAATCGCAGTGCTACTTAAGGTGTAGTAATTGATGCCGGCCACTACAACCAGGTTGCAGGACAAATCTGCTGTGCAGCCATCAAGCCCTAGATTCGAGCCTGACGAGTCGAAGTCAATATCGGCCAACGCGTTATTGCAGCTTGTGCTACCAACAAAAATTCTATTAAGCCCTACCTGAGCTCCGCTCTCTGCAGCATAAAATGCCCGCTGCGACTGGAAACTCTGACTAAAACTCAAACTCGCTGTTTGATTCAATTCGCCAAGAGCCACCACAATCAGTGCAAGTATAGAAATAATAAATACCGTCGCTGGCAAACCGATCCCGCGCTGCATCGAGCGCAGAGCAGGCACTGTTTGCCTTTTTAGCCTAAGGAACATTTCTCACCTGTATTTCCTGCGCGATCGATTGCACGGCACCACTCGCATCAACCACATCAAAACTTAAAATCACCACACCTGCACGGCTAAGTGTTCCGGGGGAGTAAGCAAAGGCACCATCGCGTAATTGGCTAGCAACCACTTGTGGCGTCAAGCCTGAAGGGTCAGGAATGCTAGACTGAAAGCCATAACCGGTGTAATAGTTTAAAAAGCCTCCAACGAAACAGAACATTTCTGGAGGTCGCACGATGTAAAACCTTCGAGTTGGTGAGTCTGTAAGAAACTGATGGGCTGCGCTCAACTCGAGTTCTAAGGCATTTGGAGTTGCCCCCGCCGTTAATTGACTGACGAGAGAGCTAATGGTTCCAGGACTCGCCAGAGAATATAAACCAGAAACGGTATTTGGATAAACGGCCACGCGGTCACGCGCACTATCAACATCCCCCGCCGTGTAGTTTGGAAAAGGCACGACCTCAAAGCTATCCGCTGCTCCGGCCGTTGGTACTGTCAAATAATCCGACCCCCCAACCGTAGGAATGTATTCAATACAAGAACCACTGCCGCTTGCAGCGTTAACCCTAAAGCTATTCGGCAAAGCGTCACGAACACCTCGACTGACTTTTTCAGACAGCAACCAGGCAATGGAAGCAATGTGCTGACGGTCGGCACTATCAGCGACCCCCTGTACTGATCGGCCTATAAAGTTGACAATCCCAACTCCCAAAATGCCGATAATCACGATAGTGACAATAATTTCAATGAGGGTGAACCCTCTTTGCACGCCAATCCGACCCAACTGCATCAGAAGTTACCTTTGTACACAGAAAAGAAAATATCTCCTTCTCCCGGCGGCGTCACCTGCACCACAATTTTCTTGGCATGCTCATTCCCACTTGCGCCCACTGAGCTACCATCGCAGCTTACAGTCACCTGAACACGATAATTGTCGTAAGAGGAATCGATCGCGCCAATCAGGCTAACGGGAGGCGATTCGTTAATACCGTTGTAATCGTCCACATCATCATACGTCGCCCGATCTTCTCCGCTCTCTGGCCCCAAACTGGAACAGGATGGGGAAGCAACCGTGGGCAAGCCTCCAACAGGAGTCGTTTCATCGTAAGATCGAGCAAGAATCTCGTCCAAATAAAGCTGCGCCAGCTTTAAAGACTTATTTCGCCAAAGAGGGTCGGCGCTTTGTGATACAGAAAAACTAAATGAGTTAAGAACCGCGACCAAGGCTATCGAAATAACCACAATAGAAATAATCAACTCGATTAAGGTAACGCCGGCTTGCTCTCGCTTTAAACTCACGGACACCCCCCATTGCCTTCATAAGCATAGCCTTGGGAAGACAAGCAGACTAGAAAATTCGTCTCGCCAGAAAAGCGGATAACATGATTGTTGCCGTCACTCAGAACCGCGCCATTGGTCCAAGTAAATGTTTGACTGCTGCCAGAGCCGAGTGTTGCGCCGTCTATCTGAAGGCTATTCCCGTCCGATTCGACATTAACAGGCGCGGGATTAGTGACGCCGACTTTTTGCAAAGCAAAACGCCACGCATCGCCCGTATTGGCAATTGTTAAACTTACCGGATTGGGAGTACCGCTGCTACCAAGCGCAATTTGCTGTGCTAGCAAAGCCTGTGAGATAAGAAGATCTTTTGCGACAAAGTTAGAATACTCAGAGCGTGCTGTGAACAGGCTAACGCCCCCGTAACTAAGAAGTCCGATCAAGACGATCACCATCACCAGCTCAATGAGGGTGAAACCATGCTGATTGACCTTGCCCCTTGCTTGCATAGTTAAGCCCCGTTGTTACGCAAAAAAGCGCCCTGAGGCGCTTTTTTTAAAATAGATAAGGACTTAGCAACCGCTTGTATCGATCGAGATCACAGGTGCGTTTCCAACAGCCGTCGCCTCAGTGTAAACGATCTGGCATGTGCCGGTGCCACCCGCAGCTGCGACTGTCACCGCGGTCGCAGTCGATGTGATCGTAAAGTCGTCTGACGTAATCTGTGCCGCAGTAAGAATGTCATTGGTTCCTGCTGTGGTGTCATCAACTGCAGGATATCCGTTTACCAAGTTCACTGTTGCGCCATCAAGCGTGACAGAACCTGTTGCCGTATTCTGATTGGAAACCAATGCATCAGCATGCGCAATCGCAGACGCAGCTTTCACCGCACCGAGAGCTGCCTGAACTGTGGCTGTTCTTGCTTCTGAGCCCAAATCGGCAAAACGAGGAAGCGCGAAGGCAGAGAGAATACCCAAGATCACGATGACCATGACCAATTCGATTAAAGTAAAACCGGCTTGACGTTGCATTTGCTGTAGCTCCTGTTGCAATAGCTTTAATAATTTACGCTAGGTAAGTGACAAGTTACGTTAACTATAGCGTCTAAATAGTTGGTTGCCACACATAAAAGCACCCAATTTGTATCTTTTCTGTAAAGAAGCATCTATCCCAATTCAGCTTTTCGGATATAGGATATCAATGCGCAATATATTCTAACGAAAGGGCTTGAACTTTGCTGCCTTCCTCAATGGTTTCAACTCGGAAAAACAGAAGCTCATCGCGCTCAATAAGCCTCCCCTCATAAACAATAGAGGAGTTAGGTAAATACGCGAGCACCCGCAGCTTTGGGTCATAAATCCAGTTTCCAGGCTGATCATTAAGCAGATCAATAGGCCGCTCTCCAAGATACTGTGGTGGCGTTTCCTCGACTCGACCTTTCAACCAACGCATTGGATTCGCGCCGCGGAGCTCTTTTGCACTAGCGAGCGATGATTTTACCTGTAATTCAAGCTGCATGAATTGCACAGCTGTTTTGATTTCAGCAAGCCTGTAATCGAAGCGTTTTTGCTCTAGAGAATCCATTTCTCGATCAATCTTGGGCAAGAACACCATTATTAAAACGCCGACCATTCCTAGCGAAACAGCAAAAGCCAAAAAGCGTCCACTAAACGCACGAGGAGAACGGCTCATGGTCGCTTAACCCCTTCCCATTGCGGCCGACCCTAGATCCCAGATCGGTAAGAAAACTCCCAACGCCAACACTAAGACAATGCCACCCATGACAACGATCAAAATCGGCTCGATCGACTCCGCTAAGCGCTTCAGTGAGTAATCGGCTTCCTCATCATAGAAATCCGCAACCTGATCTAAGAGAGAATCAATCGATCCGGTCTCTTCTCCTACCGATATCATCTGCAAAACCAAGGGTGTGAAGACTTCAGTACTGCGCGCTGAACGAAGCAAGCTATCGCCGCGTTCTATCGAGTTCTTCATTTCGACAATTCGGGATGCAATATAGTGATTTCCGGCCGCTTCAGCTGCGATCGCCAACGCGTGAGTGATCGGCATTCCCGCTTTCAGCATCATGGCAAAATTGCGAGTGAACCTGGACAAGGTGATCTGTTCAAACAAAATGCCGACGATTGGAAAATTTAACTTTCGACGGTCCCACTCATATTTTCCCTTTTCCGTCCGCACCCAATAACGAAAGCTGAAGATCGCCGCTATCACCAAACCAATCATGAGCCACCAATACTCCAGACAAAAGTTAGAGGTCGCCACCAGTATTTGGGTGGGTAGAGGCAAATCAGCGCCAAACTTTTTAAAGACACTTGCAAACTTAGGGATAACAAAAATATTAACAATAAACAGCGCGATGAAAATCGCTGACAATACCATGGTAGGGTAGCGTGTCGCCTGCTTTACGCGCTTACGCGTGTCTCTCTCTAGCTCTAGGTTTTCCGAAAGCTGATGAAAAGCCTCCTCGAGCTGACCCGTATTCTCACCCACATGAATCATACTAATGAACAATTCACTGAATACTTTTGGGTGAGCCTGCATCGATGACGCGAGATTGGTACCAGACTCAAGCCTACTGGCGACATCCATCAAGGTCTCTTTCAATTTCTCGGAGCGCGTCGATTCAGCCAAGCCCTTCATCGCTCTAATGATGGGAATACCTGCTCGAGCGAGTGCATTCATCTGACGACAAAAGATTATCAACTCATCAAGCGTGACTTTCTTAGGAAAAATATCAAAGTTGATGCTGAGTTCTTTTCCTGCTTTTTCAGCTTCCTCAACAATTCTAATCGGCGTAATACCCTGACGCGCTAGCTCATTGGCAGCCGCATTCTGCGACGCCACAACGAGTTGGCCGTTAACGGCCTCACCCTTACTATTGCGCCCCTGATATTTATACGTCGCCATGATTAGAAAACCTCGTCAATATCCAGATCTAGCTCAAAGTGATCGTCGTCTTCTGGGTCACTATCGTGAAGCGTCGCCGAGACACGGAATACTTCATCGAGGCTGGTGAGCCCCTGCTTGGCGTAATCCAAAGCACATAGCTCCAAAGGCCTAAAGTATGGATTCGCCCGTGCAGCTTTTTCAAACGCATCTGGGTCAGCACGACGGAGTGCGCTCAGAGTCCCTTGATCCATCTCAAGCCATTCATAGATGCCGATACGCCCCTTGTAGCCGGTATTACTGCACTGATAGCAGCCAGAACCGTGTTTGAACCCTTCAGGAATAGGCTCTTCCTCGGAGACGAGATTGGTCAACCATACGCGCTCTTGAGCCGAAGGCTCATAGTCGGTACCGCAATTGTCGCAAACTCGCCGTACCAATCGCTGAGCCATAACGCCCAGAAGTGAACTTGCAACCAAGTAGGGCTCTGCACCCATATCGATCAAGCGCATAGCGGAACTAACCGCATCATTGGTATGCAACGTAGACATCACCAAGTGACCTGTCATCGCAGCGCGTAAGCCAATTTCCGCTGTTTCCTGATCTCGCATTTCGCCAACGAGAACGACGTCGGGGTCTTGACGCAAGCACGCGCGCAAGACGGACGCAAACGTTAATCCCACTTTAGGATTTACCTGCACCTGTGTAATGCGCGGCAAACGATATTCTACGGGGTCTTCTGCGGTAATAATCTTCACTTCGGGTTTGTTCAAGCGCTGCAACGCACCATACAATGTCGTTGTTTTACCACTACCGGTTGGCCCCGTTACCAGAATCAAACCATGCGGTCGAGTAATGGAAGCTTTAAAGCGTTTGAGTATCTGATCTGGCATCCCGCTATGCTCTAAACCGAGCATTCCATCGGTTTGATCTAGCAAACGCATTACGACTGATTCGCCGTACTGGGTAGGCATTGTGGATAACCGTACATCAATCGACCGGTTCTTGACGCGAATATTAAACCGCCCATCTTGCGGAACGCGCTTTTCAGAGATATTCAGTCCCGACATCAATTTCAAGCGAAGAACTAGCGCAGCATTAATCCGCGTTTCCTTCATTTCCTGCTCTTGCAAAACACCATCAATTCGCAACCGAATGCGCACCACATTCTCATCCGGTTCGATATGGATATCCGATGCTCGCGCCATCACGCCATCTTCGAAAATCGATTGCAGCAGTTTCACCACCGGAGCATCAGAGTCATCGCCTGTCGCTGTAAGCTCGGCAAGATCAAATGCATCGTCGGAAAGCTCGCTATCTAACTCCTCTGCGAGGTTCGAAATTTCGTCCGTTCGTCGATACACCATATCGAGCGTGCTAAGCAGCTCACTTTCACGGACCACGGCATGACGCGTAGGTTGTTGTACTTTTTGAGAAATTTCATCCAGAGCCATTAGATCCATTGGATCAGCCATACCAATGAGCAAGCTACCCTGCTGCTCATCCAAGACTATAGCCCGAAATCGTCTCGCCAATGCCTCCGGAAGTTTTTTGATCAACTCTTGATTAAACTGATAGTGCTTGAGCTGGACGAAGGGGATTTCAAGCTGACGAGAAAGCAGATTAAGCAAACTGTCTTCATC
The DNA here is from genome assembly GCF_001635105.1 of Oleiphilus sp. HI0079. NCBI lineage: Bacteria > Pseudomonadati > Pseudomonadota > Gammaproteobacteria > Oceanospirillales > Oleiphilaceae > Oleiphilus > Oleiphilus sp. HI0079. The sequence goes on along the minus strand of NZ_LWFT01000549.1, from coordinate 5,767 downwards.
GACGTATCCAAGATCAATGAGCGTCTGGCCCAGCTTTCTTCCAGACTTTTTTTGCTCACCCAGAGCCGTCATCAACTGCTCTTCAGTGATAACGCCATTCTGGATCAAAAGATCGCCAATCCGGATTTTTTTCTTCGGTTCACTCATACTGTGAAAATCTTTAGCCTAGTTGGTTAGGAAAGAACACTTACAACGTAAGTTGTTGCAAGCGCGACTGGGAAAAACTCGCTAGAGAGCTTTTCAGATTTGGCAGAGCCAAAGCCTGTCGATAAGCCAGCACAGCATCGTTATATCGCTGCATCTGATCGAGGCCAATTGCCATACCGACCCACCAGTCAGCGATATCAGAATTTTGCTCAAGCAACAACGAGTATGTGTCTACGGCTTCAGCAAACTGACCCTCTTGCTGATAATACGAGGCCATCAACGCAAAATATTCTAGGTTTTCTTTTACTGGTGGACGCGCGCTATTCAGCACGTCTAGAGCCGCACTTAACTTACCTTGTGCCGCAAACCAACGCGCCTTAACTTCCCTCAAGGCGACAATCGAACGCCCATCGACAGCCGCAAGCAATGCACCCGTTTCTTCTAAACGCTGTCGGGAAAGCAATGTACGAGCAAGCACCACACGGCTCAGACTGTCGACTTCATTTTCAGCAATATAACGATAGAGTGAATCGATTGTGTTCTGGTCGTAGCCCGTTTTTAGGGCTTCCGCAGCCTGTAGTGCATTCGCCTGATCTTGTGCCTTGGGCGTCAAAACGACACCTGCCGAAGAGGATTTCGAGGACGTCTCAGCGTCAGCGCGTGCAAGGGTTTGATTAACCGGCTCTGCCTTCTTTGGCTGTTGGACGCTTATTGCCTTTTTGGAAGCCAATTGTGACGAAGGCGCCTCCTCCTTCTTAACCGATACCGCATCGATGGCCGTTTGAGTAGGCAACTCGGGTTTTTCTTGCACTGTACTGATTTGTGCGGGCTCCGAAGACGCGACGGTTAACGCTCTCTCTTGCTCTGACTTAGCTTGAGCCGGCTGGGTTTGAGCCGGCTTGCCTTGAGCGGAGCTGGTCTCCTCTGCCTGCTTGCGGCCATTCTCTGCATATTCGACGTTTTTGGTTTGCGCTGCTTCCTTAGAATCCATAGGTGCTACCGGCGCACGTTCTGCTTCTTCGAGATTGGAGATCGAAGCGTCACTCATAATAGCCGATGTGGATTGACCCGCAGCGTCGGTCATCACTCCCTCTGGCAGAGTATCGCTTGGCTTTAACAAAAACCATGCGCTCATAACGACCACAACAAGCATCAAAACAGCAATGAGTAGCCGCCACCGAGACATGGGTGACTTCGGAGCCACGAGCGAACGAGGTAAGCCTGAAGGTGCTTGTCTTTCGTTTGCCATCCGAGCATCAAGATCTCTAAGCATCTCATTGATAACACTCATCCCAGCAGACCTCCCATTTGCAGGTATCCAGTCAGACTGCCAAGCGTTGTGACCGTAACAATCCACGCCGTGACCTGCCATGGCAGTTTAAAACGCTTTTTCCGATAGACGCTCTCTGTATCTTGAATCGCGCCCTTCATATGCTCTCTTTTCACCATGGAACTGCCTTTGCCATAAGCTGCCATCAGTGCTTTATGACAAAGGACATTTAGTAATCGTGGTATGCCACCAGAGGCGCGATAAAGTTGAGTTACCGCACCTTCGTCAAACAAGCGATCACCAGAATAGCCCGCTAGAATCATACGATGAGAAATATAGCTTTCGACATCATTCCGCGTCAGAGGCTGAAGCTTGTGCTGGAAGGTAATTCGTTGACGGAGTTGTCGTAACTCCTCACGAGACAACATATCGTCAAGCTCGGGTTGACCAAATAAAATCACCTGCAGGAGCTTTTCAGACTCTGTTTCCAAGTTCGTGAGCAGGCGCAAAGCCTCTATTGTTTCCATCGGCATGGACTGCGCTTCATCGATAATTAACACAACTTGTTTGCCGACAGCCGTCAGTTCGAGAAGCTTCTCATTAATATGCTTGAGCGCGAGCACGCTTCTTTCAGTTGTAAAAGATCGCGCAGAACCGCTGCTTTCTGCCGCGTCATGGCAGTCAATACCAAGCTCATCCGCGATCATGCAGTAGAGTGTTTCTGGAGAACAATGCGGATTCGGCACGTAGGCTGTTACATAATGCTCGTCCAAGGCATTGAGCAGCTTCCTGCAAAGCAAGGTCTTTCCGGTTCCTACCTCTCCGGTGAGCTTTATGAAGCCTTCTTTATTATTTAACGCAACAAGCAAGGTCTCTAAACCTTGCCGATGCGTTTCAGATTTCATGAAAAAATGGGTGTTGGGTGTCAGCGTAAAAGGCGCTTCACGCAGACCGAAGAATGCCTCGTACATAACAAGCCTCACTGATAAAAGTTAGTTTCCGGCGCTTGCCCCATTTGATCACGAAACTTTCCAAACCGTTCCCGACTCTCACGAATATCCGATTCATAAACAGAATCGTCCGTAATAGTTGGTCGCAATAGAATGACCAACTCAGTTTTGTTTTCTTTCTCGGATTTTTGCTTGAATAATTCACCTAGCAATGGAATCTCTGACAAAAACGGTACCGACGAATTCTCATCTGAGCTAATTGTCTGTATCAGGCCACCGATCACCACAATCTGGCCATTTTCCGCAGTAATCACACTATCTGACTCACGAATAGTCGAAAGAGCCAGAGGTAGATCGATATCTTCGCCCGAAATAGAAATAATCTTCTGTTGATCTTCCACGCTGCTAATCGACGGATGCACATGCAAAACAATTTTACCGTCTTCACTAATTTGGGGAGTAACATCGAGCGCGATTCCAGAGAAGAACGGTGTTAGCTCAATATCTGTAGAATTAGAGTTTGTATCGTTGTTTGACTCAAAGTCGATATCGGTAACAAAGTACTCATCCTTCCCTACTTTAATCACTGCTTTTTGATTATTTACCGTCGAAATTCTCGGGCTAGAAAGAACCTGAACATTGCCTTGCGTACCTAATAAATCAATGGTGGTCGTAAAGTTACCAAGACGTACAGTAGAAGAAAAAACGCCTCCGCCTCCGGCAACGGCATTTGCTACCGTGCGTGCATCTAATCCAACGTCAATGGATCTTCTAGCAACACCTGCGGCTGTAAATTCACCAGCTTCGGCAAAGGTCCAGTCAATACCCTGTTGATAAGACTGGTTTAATTCAACTTCTAGAATTTTAGCTTCTAGAATAACCTGGCGTCGCATGATCAGCTCAGCACGGCGAAGATAATTTTCCACAGCCGTTAACGATTCCGAGTCAGCGCGAACAACAATCACACCCGCGCTTGGCGTTAATACAACAGAGTTCCCTTCTTTCGAGCCGATAATTAACTGGAGGGTGTTCTGCAAATTGCTCCAAAAACTATGCTCGCTTTGCGTATTAATCTGTGTTCCTCGTGAGGCTCGACCAGACTGGGAGTTACCACCCAGAGACGAATCATCACTATCCGTATTGTTGCTCGGCCCCATCGTAATTTGTCCAGAACTCACACTCGTTTCGGAGCCGCCGCGTCTCACCACATCAAGGTAATCAATGTGAAAAATGCGGGTTCGCATGCCGGTTGCAAAGACTTTTGTCAGACGATCTTTGCGTTCGTATTCATAACCGTATATTTCTTTCGTCACCTCTAGAACTTCTTCGACGGTAACGTTTTTTAGATTCAGACTAATAAGGCCGGAAACATCAGGGTGCACAACCATGTTTTCGGAAGTGCCAGCGACAAGGCCAGCAAAAAACTCTGCCGCGGGAACACGGTCAACCGAGATATCAAAGCGAGGCTCAGCGGCCAAGCTACTTCCATCTTCTATTCCCGGGGTTAAAGCCGAAAGGACGTCATTCGAAAGCGCGGGTGGTTCGGGCTTTTCAAGGATCTGGTCTAGATCTTCATTTATCTGATCTATACCTGCCGTTGTGTTTGCACTGGGCGACTGCATCAGTGCGTTCTGGTGAGCACATGCCGAAAGCAAGCTACACCCTGCCATGACCAAAACTCGAAAAAACTTTAACTCACCCATTTAAACACCTTGCCATGTTCGTATACACCTTGGTTGTAGGACCGCCCTAGATTCGGCAACCATACATTTCTGTTACTGTCCGATATCAGAATCTAACGATTAATCTTGATATCTTTGCTGGGCATTCTCATTGCCAACACCCGCTTTTTACCTTTTACGGATAGCGTCACGCTATCAGAACTAATCGCTACCACTTTTGCCCCGCTAACAACGTCACCAACCGCAACTTTCTTACCATTCACGATCGCGAGATTACGGTTCTCAGCGCGCAGTATGTAACTCAAACGATAGCTAATCTCGGGTTTCGCTTTCGCCTGTGCCTTTGGCAATCCGAGCGGTCTGGTTGGATCTTGCAACACCTCACCGCTTGGCAGCTTGTAATTCGCCTGCGCGCAGGCGACCCAGATAAATCCTACCAAGAGAAGCGCTAGTTGTTTTGTCTTAGACACCAATCCACTCCTCTTCCAGGCTTAAAGTATTTAGCTCTATCGTGAGTATTCCTTTGGGATAATCCTCTACTTGATAATCCAGCGCATGCCAGTAAAAGCCTTTCATTTCTTCGAGGCCTTGCAAGAACTGCAACGCCTGGAAGTAACCTCCCTCCAAGGTCATTTGGAAACCGTGGGAGTAAATTACAGCGCCAGCCTCAGAGGTATCCTCTCTGTCCAATGACTCAGCATCATCTCCATTCCCTTCGTCCTCAGAAGAGCCAAGAGCAAGGCGCTCAACAGGGAGGTTACGTGCAGAGACAAGAGTCAATCCCTTATAATCTGCCAAAACTTCCTGCATGGTTTGCGCCATTTGGGATGGCGGCATCAGATGCGCAAGCTGCTCTCTAATTTCTTCACCAAGCTCATTGAAGTGCTCCTCTAGCTCGTTGTTCTCTGCCTGTAGAGGATCATTCGGGTTCTGCTGCAACTTTGCTTCTAAAGTATGAATATCGGCTTTTAGCTCGGCGAGGTCAGATTCAGCCAGCAATAAACTTTGATTTGCGGCTTCGTGCTTTACTTCCCATGAAGAAAAGAACAATTGCAACCAAAGTATGATGATAAAGATAAGACCAGTGGCAAAAATGATCACGCGTTCGCGAACCGAAAGGGCTTCCGCTTTTTCTTGCAACAGCATCCACTTATCGTTCATTTCGCGACTCCTCTACCAACTTGGTAGCATCGGGTAACCCGCGACGCTGCGATACGATCAACTCAACAGTTTCTTTCGGCACCGCCTGCAACTGGAAATGGATTCGAGACGCATTTTTCTCGTCTTGCTTCAAATCGAAGGTGGTAAAGTTTCGTCCTACGAATACAGGCTCCTGTTTCAAACGCTCAAGGTAAGCGGGCACCTGCTTACCAGACACTGCGACCCCCTCAAGAGCCATACTTGCGCCCGATTCGGCGACATTGATACGCGTCAACCATAGCTGCTGATTAGTCTGACGCGCCAAACCGACCATGTACGATGAAAAACCTTGAGTATCACGTACCGATACCGAGTCGAGTGTTTCTAAAAGTGCTTTGCGGGCTTGAATCTGTTGTTTAAGCCGTTTGTTTTGCCTGAGCAGGGCGTCATCCAGCCGCAACATCGCAACCTTGGCCTCTAGAGACGTTTTCGCGTCTCGTTGGATACTAAGACTCTGTCGCGTATTCTCAAGCTGCGCGTCCAGATCAGCCTGTTCAAAACTAAGCCAAACTGAAATT